>JBKKBQ010000123.1:0-11072 GCA_046714015.1 Nitrospira sp. | reverse complement strand
GGTTGAGGAACCAAAGGGTTCAATCTCAACCCCCAATTGCGCCAGGTCATGTTGGTGGCGCTGAAGCAATGCCGCCTGAGGTGGCGACAGTTCTACGGGATCGGGGATCAGCAAAGGCTGGGCCTGGATGCCCCGGGTCATCCAAGCGCGATACAGTCGCTCGAACAGGACCCGCTCGTGGGCTGTATGTTGATCGATCACCGTCAAATCGCCCCCGACTTGAGCAACGAGGAACGTCCGATTGATCTGCCCCAGTGCGGTCACCTCGGCCGAAGGCACTCGAACATAGGGCTCGGCCGCTTCGCTCACCAACGGCAATTGGGTTTCGAGGCTGGGCTGCAGAGGCGTCGATTCCGCTTCAACGGATTCGGCCGTGGGCAGAGTTGCCACGATGGACCTCAAGGTCCGTCGCACGGAGGACTCCCTGAACGGAGTCTTCCCACGCTCATCGGTCTTGCCAAGCTCATCGATCTTCCCGCCGCTCAAGGCTTGGCGGACCGCTCGCCGTACGAGTTGATGAATCAACTCACTCTCCGAAAATCTCACTTCCCGCTTGGTCGGATGGACATTGACATCGAGCTGGTCCGGGTCGATGTCCAAAAACAGCACGAATCGCGGCTGGCTTCCCTTGGCAAGGAATGACCCATACCCTTCCCCGACGGCATGAGACACAGCGGCGTTGCGCACGGGACGACGGTTCACAAACAGCTCTTGCGGTGTGCGAGCGGGCTTTGCATGGACCGCGTCCACAATATAGCCGCTGAGATGAACCCCAGGGACCGAGGCCTTGATGCGAAGACTGTGATCGAGAAAGGTGCGCCGATAAACCTGAGCGATACGATCATCCTCTGACGGAGCGGACGGGTAATTGAAGATCTCTTGGGTGTTGTGCGTCAAGCGGAACTGGATGGACGGCCAGGCGAGCGAGGCCTGCTGCACGACCCGGCTGATATGCGAGAACTCCGTGAGGGGCGATTTCAGGAACTTCTTTCGGGCCGGCTGATTATGGAACAGCTCCGCAACTTCGATGCGTGTTCCTGTGACCGGAGGAGCTTCGGCGATTCTCCCGATTGCTCCCCCGACAACGTCCAACTCGGTCCCCACGTCGGCGGAACGAGTCGCCGTCATCAGCCGAACCTTCGCCACAGCGGCGATGCTCGGCAGTGCTTCACCCCGAAACCCCATCGTTCGAATGGACCAGAGATCCAGATCGGACCGGAGCTTGCTCGTGGCATGCCGCTGAAACGCGCGTGGGGCATCTTCCGGGCTCATGCCCTCCCCGTCATCGCTCACTCGAATCAAGGCGAGCCCTCCGTCCTTCACGTCGATCGTGATGGACCGACTTCCCGCATCGATGCTGTTTTCAAGGAGTTCTTTGACAACCGCCGCCGGGCGTTCGACCACCTCTCCCGCTGCAATGCGACCGATGACCTCTTCAGGGAGAATACAGATCCGGCCACTGGAGTCGGTTCTCAGCACGGCACGAGGCTCCTCATGAGCGATGGGACGATGACGGGGCGGGACGTCGCGCCAGGGCGACGATCATCGGATTTCGGCCAACTTATTCTTGGCCAACTTTGACTCGTCCGATGAGGGGAACTCTTCAAGCACTCGCTTCAAATTCTTTCTCGACTTGCCGAGATCGCCGGTCTCGGCCGTCGCCAAACCAAGCTTGTACAGCGCCGCGGGAACTTTTTCGTTCCCCGGATATTCCGCCACCAGATAGTCGAACGTGTGGATGGCCCGCCCATAGTCTTTCAAGTTGTAATACGATTCTCCCAACCAATATTGGGCGTTCGGAGTCAGAGATGTCCCGGGAAAATCTTTGATGAACCGTTGGAACCCCGCGACCGCAAGCTCGTATTTCCCGTTGAGATAATCATTATACGCCAGATTGAAGGCGGACGTCGGCGTGATTCCTGACACCGTCGCCGTCGAGTCTACCGGTTGCGTCTGTTTGACCGGCCTGGATGCACGAGGCTCACTCGAGGAATCCGACTTGGCAGACGCCTGACCGCCGGCCTCTTCCAGCTTTGCAAATCGAGTTTCCAGTTTTTGAAGGCGTGCCGACAGGTCATCGAATCGCAACTTCGCAGGATCCGTCTCCTTGCTCCTCTCGACAGCATCCAATCGGCGCATCACGGAATCCACCCGTTGATGATCCTGGTCATGCGTTTTCGAGATGGTCGAAAGCTGACTGCGCATTTCGATAAAGTCGGCATGCTTGGCACAACCGACGAGCACGACCGTCGACGCCAACAATCCCCATGCCGCAGAACCGGACACGAGTGTACGGATACCCATGTTGTTACCGCACCTCCTTGAGTTGAGTCAGCTTATCCGACGCTTTTCCGGCCTCGACAGTCCTCGGGTAGAGCGTGACAACCTGCTTAAAGGCGGACGACGCTCGCTTTTTATCTTTTAAGGCCAAATACGCAAAGCCTTTCTTCAAGATTGCAGCGGGCACCTTTTCGCTGCCGGGATAATCGATCTCCACTTTACCGTAGGCATCGATCGCCTTCTGAAAATCTTTTTTACCGAAGTACGACTCCCCCAGCCAAAATCGTGCATTCGGCGCGAGGTTCGAGTTCGGATAGTCGTCAAGAAATCCGGCAAATCCTTGCCGAGCGCCTTCCATATCCCCGTCCCGAAACAAGCCTAATACCCGCTCATAGCGAACCCGATCTGCTGGATCGGTACCGGCCTGAGTCGGTTCAAATCTCAGCGATTCTTGAGGAGGAACGATCGTCGTCGCACCCCCCGCCGCCTCCAGCCCGGCGGACGACTTGAACGCGTCTCCTCCTTCCGGGGTGGGTTCATTCGACCCCAGCCCGGAGTGTTGCGCCGGCTTGTGCGCCTGTTGCAGATGAGCAGGCCTATTGGATACCTGCTCAAGAGTTTTGGACAAGGCATCGATTCGGCTGTCCTGCTCGTCAAGGCGAGCCGTGACTTTCTTCCCGACGGTCTCCAGCGCCTTCGTGAGGGACACCACGCTTCGGGTGACATCCTCGGCATGAGTCCCGGTCGTTTTTGAATCGGCATCGAGTCTCGCCGTGAGGTGCTTCGCGGTTTGCTCTTGCTCCCCCACACGATCATTCAGGCCGGTCAGCGCCTCCCGAAATCCCGTCAGCGCCTGATTGAATTGCGTGAACTTTTGAGAGATCTGCTCGATCTTATTCTGGTGCTCCGTCAACTCCTTTTGGTGCCCCTCCAACTTGACCTCGACACGTCTTGCCAAGCCCTCGTTCGTGCGCTGGACGACATCGATGACCTCTTTCTTCAATGCCTCCATAGCTTTCGATAGCTCGTCGAGGCGGGCCGACACCTTTGCATCCTGCGTGTCGAAGCTCTTCTGCATCCACAGATAGCGTGTGCTGCTGTCGGTGTCGAGCTTGGCCGCCAACTGTTCCAGTTTTTTGGTCTGCTGCTCCAACTGGGAGGACCGATGCTTGAAATCTTCCTGTTTGCTCTGGAGCTCTCGTGCCTGGTGCAGAGCTTTTTCCAATTCTCCTCGCAGCTGCGGCAGTTCATGCTCGCGTAAGGTCGAAATTTCCTGGCTCTGCCTGGCTCTGGTCTGGGACAGCTGCTGCTGAAGATCTTTTTCGGCTTTTTTCAGGTCAGACTGCTGCGCAACACATCCGGGCAGAAACAGACCGCCCACGGCGAGACTGAGGAGCATCCCCTGCGTGGTTCGTAGGTGAAACGTCATGTTCTGAGCTCCAAACGATCGCATACCATCAGGGCAGGTTCAGGCAAACGGCACCGCCGGCGCACTACTTTCCTGTTTTGACGACGAGATGTCCACGGCGATTCTGGGAGTAACAAGACTCTGAGTGTTCCGTGCAGAACGGCCGTTCTTTGCCGTAGGAGACGACCGACATATGAGCGGGACCCACGCCCAGCTCGACGAGATAATTCCGAACGGCCTTCGCACGCTTCTCACCCAGCACTAAATTATAGGCGGACGTGCCCCGCTCGTCACAATGTCCTTCGATTTTCAGCTGTGCGTTCGGGTTCGATCTGGCCCATTCCGCATCGCCGGCAAGGGCATGCCGCCCATCATCGGTGATCGAAAAACTGTCGTACGAGAAAAAGACATCCCGAAGTCCGGCTGCCACCGAAGCGACCTGCTCCGCACGAATTTCAGCCAACTGGCGAGCGGCGGAGCCGGAATCTGCTTTTGCGATCACCGCGTTGCCGTGACCGGCACCTCCTGGACTCCCTGCATTGCCGGCATTTCCGCCCAGCCGTTCTTCTGAAGGATTGCGATCCAATCCCCGTAAGCTGTTCGCATCATCACGTCCGGAGAACGACGTATCGGGAAAACTTGAATTCGCCCCGTCTTTGGTCGCCCCTCCCTTGGTCATCGCGTCTTGCGACGCCTGGGTATCTCCTCCCGATCGGACCGCCTTCTTCGAGCACGCTGGAATTCCCAGTACGAGGACACCAAGAATCAACGGCAAGTAGCCGGCTGGTAACTTTCTCATTGGATTCCTTCCCTCCTGTGAAATATCATCCCTTTTTCTTACCGCGTAGAACGATTGCCGTCAACGCCTTCCTGGAAATTTACGATGCCGGGGACCAGGACGGTGCGCTGTTGTGAGTCCCGGTAAACGTAATGCGCTCGAGATCTTTCCCGTCCGCATTGATCATGTAGATCTGACTCTTCCCCTCCACCGTCGAGCTGAAGACAAGATGCCGTCCATCTGGAGACCAGGACGGAGAATCATCCACGCCCAGTCCTGTCGTTAATTGAAGATGTTTCTGACCATCGGGGGTGACCACACAGAGTTTGTACTCTTTCCTGGGAGTCCGGCACACGTAGGCGATCCAATTTCCTCGGGGCGACCAGGCCGGCGCCGCATTATAGTCTCCATCAAACGTCAATCGACGCACGTTGGATCCATCCGCGCTCATGAGAAAAATTTGTGGTCCACCGCTTCGATCGGACGTAAAGGCGAGCTCCCGACCAGACGGAGACCACGAGGGAGACAAGTCCCCGGCCGCATGCGTGGTCAGTCGCTGAACGGCTTTCGTACGGGTATCCAAACGGTACAATTCGGCGTTTCCCTCATGGCTTGATGAATAGGCCAGCGAATTCCCATCGGGAGATAACACCGGAGTGATGTTCAACCCTCCTTGCGCGACGAGCGTCCAACGCTTTCCCGTGGCCAGCTCAATCATGTCGATATCCTGCGTGTTCCGATTGCGGTACGTCGTGAAGACCAAAAACCGGCGGTCCGGCGACCAACGAGGCATCAGGTTCAAAAACCCGTCGGCCGTCAACTGGCGCGGCTCGTAGCCATCGTAATCCATCACGAACAACTCGCGAGCCGTCCCCAGCTCCGAGACATAGGCGATCTTCGTCCGTGCGATTCCCGGTTCTCCCGTATAGCGAAAGACCAACTCATCCGCAAAACGATGGGCCATGAGGCGGGCGACCGAGGTCGAGCCGACATATCGTTTCCCGCCCACGACTTCATGGCTACCTACATCATACACGTAACCATCCATACTGAGGTCCGCGTCCTTGTTTCCATTTTTGATTCCCGCCTTACCCCACACAATGACCGACACCCCATTCTCGGCGGCTTGCTTAAAGGAGGGATCAGGTTCTGCACCGAGCCGGCTGACCTTGATGCCAAGACTCGGCAAATCGACAAGAGCAAAGACCAGCGAGCGTCGCACGTCCGCCTTGAGTACTTCTTCGATGCGCGTGCCCAGCTTCGCACGTCCCTCGGGCGACTCCGCTCCGCCCACGTTGTCAATCCCGGCGATCCCAAGTGGAATCTTTTGAAAATCCGGTCTGGTGGCTTCAAGAAAGACGTCGGCGGCACCGGATTCAATGATCCACACGACGCCGATCGATACACAGAGGCCGACGAACACGACAGCTCGAAACGTCATGGTTTATCCTTGCGGCTCTCCAACGGTAAAAGTAAAGTGGGCATCGAAATACGGATCCGTGATATCGGATGGAAACACCGGTAATGGGTTGGCGCTGAGCACTGCTCGTTTCCCCGCTAAATCATAGTACTCGTTTCCCGAAGATTGTTCGATCGCCACGCCGGAAACCGATCCATTTCTATGAAGTCGGAACTGTACGACCACGATGTAGCTTTGGCTGGTCAGATCCAGGGGCGGAGCATTCCAAGAATTGCTGATTCGCTGTCGCACATGCGCAAGATACGCGCTGGATCCCGACGCCATCCCTGGAACTTTCAATGTGGTATCGACGGCCTTGACGCTCTGGACCTTCGCTTCGACTTGCGGGGCGGGTTTTGACGGTGCGTCCACCGGCGGCGCTGCTTTGGGTACCTCAAGTTTTTTGATCTTCTTCAGCTCTTCGTCCATGTCCTTCGCCGCATCTTCCGTCAAGGATGAGGACTGGGCTGAGACCATCAGCTTTTTTTGCGTTGGTTCCTTGGTCTCCGTGACAACCGGTACATCCGGCAGTTTGATCACCGATGATTTTCTCGGCTTGTCCTCCGGACTGATGTCGCCGCGCTTGGGGGCATCCGGAGGCAACTCAATATCTTTCATGATATCGCGCATGAGATCATTCGACGATTTCGTCGGCGCGACCGGAGGAGGAACGGGTGCGGCCGTCACCGGCGGAAGAGACACAGGCGCCGCCTTCACAGGAGGAGCAGACTTAGGCTGTTCAATGGGCTTGGGATGCTCAATAGGCTTCGTCTGCTGGACCGGCTTGGGGCGTTCGACCTCTTTTTTTATCGGCTGACTTTTCTGGGCTTCAACGGCCTTCTCCGGAATGATCGGTAGACTCGCGAGGGCAATCTCAATGGACGCCAGGGGCCGTTCGCCATGTCGTGGCAGTCGAACCCAGCCCACCATCGACAGGATACCGATATGGAGTACCAGAGAGACGACGACGGCGAGGCCTAGGCGACGAGTCAGTGTCGCCTGCCACTCATCATCCGAGACCATGCCGGCCGATGCCCAAGCCTGCACTGTGGACCTTATCCTACTGATTGCGTTGCGATGGCGGACCCTCACTGACACGTTCGGGTCCGGTGGGATCAGTCACCATGCCGAGTTTCTCGATACCGGCTTTTTTGACTCCATCCATCACCTGAACCACAATTCCATACGGCACGTCGCGGTCGGCGCGCAAGTACAATGAGACATCGGCGTGCTCTTCTTTCATTATGCGCAGCTTCCGCTCTAGCTGAGCCACGCTCACCAGATCTTTATCGAGATACAGGCGTTGATCCTTTTCGATCGTCAGCACCGCTCGGATCTCTGGCTTGATCGTGTTCGACGCCGAAGTCGGCAACTTGATGTCCATGCCTCGATAGAGCATCGGTGCTGTCACCATAAAGATCACGAGGAGCACCAGCACTACGTCCACGAGCGGAATGACGTTGATCTCCGCTAAAAATCGACGCTGCCTCGTCTCAAAGATCATCCCTTCGCTCCAACGGGAACCGGAGCGACAGGTTTCGTTTGAGCTGGAATCAAGGCCAGGAGCTCCACCACGACGGAATCCATGTGCATCGCAGAACGTCTGATACGGACGAGAAAATAATTGTAGGCGACGACGGCTGGAATCGCGGCAAACAATCCGGCTGCGGTCGCAATCAAGGCTTCGGAAACACCGGGCGCCACCGCCGCAATGCTGGCTGTCCCTTGTGTGCCGATCTCCCGGAATGAGTCGATAATACCCATCACCGTTCCCAAGAGGCCAACGAACGGACAGATATTCCCGGTGGTCGCAAGAAACGGGAGAAACGATTCCAACCTGGAGATCTGACCTTGAGCAAGGTGGGCCGCTGTCCGCTCCATCACATGTCGATCATACGCGACGGAACCGTTTTCATTCACCGCGGTGGGGATGTAGCCGATCCGTTGAATCACGGTATGAAAAATCTTCGCGCAGGGGCTCCCGACCGTCTGTTGCGCATGCCGAGTGACGTCCTCCACGTCTCTGGCCCGCTGCAACAGGGCCATAAAATGACGATCTTTTGCATCGGCGGTGCGAAACACGATCAATTTGTAGAAGATGATGGCCCAGGACGTGATCGAAAAGCAGACCAGAAGCAAGAGGACCACTTTGGACACGATCCCGAGCGACAGAATGATTCCCAGTGGGCCTGTTTGAAACATACGAGTCTCTACTCTCCCTCCTCAGCGCTCATGATTTCTTTGCAAAGTGGATTGTACCAGACTCTGAAGAAAATGGCGGGGCCGACGGGATTTGAACCCGCGACCTCCAGATTGACAATCTGGCGTCCTAACCAGGCTGAACGACGGCCCCGCAAAATCTATCGATGGTAGAACAGCAGCGCGACAAGACGAAATCGTTGGTCGCCGATCAACTCCTGTGTATAGGAACAGATCCTCCGCACGGCAAGCACATTTCCTGTTTCTGCGTACCACTACACGTGCATGGTAGGCGGAACAGGGATTGAACCTGTGACCTCTGCCTTGTAAGGGCAGCGCTCTTCCAACTGAGCTATCCGCCCGATTTTCTTAGCAACGTTGGCGGAGCGTATCAAGTCCATACCTCCTTGTCAACGGTTCGCGTGCGGTTGATCCGGTTTCGCACTGTCCCGACGCTTAAGGACTGGACCGCTTCATCGAATGCTCTGCGCGTGTCCGCCGTCGACCATGCTGCCGTGGGAAATATCGGCGATGGATGTGTCGTAACCGGCTGCTTTCCACATGAGTATAGATTTGAGTCGTCGCAATATCGGCATGCCCCAACATAGATTGAACGGCTCGCAGATCGGCTCCACCTTCCAGCAGATGCGTGGCAAACGAATGCCGCAGCATGTGCGGCGAGATCGGCTTGAAAATACCGGCGCGTCGTGCTCGCTGCAGAAGCAGCTTCCAAAATGCCTGTCTCGTGAGACCTCGGCCTCGCCGGCTGACGAACAGGACGCGGGACGATCGCCCTTTAAGGAAAGCCGGTCTCACATGCTCCACGTAATCAACCAACAGCTTCCCCGCCGTCTGTCCGATCGGAACGACTCGCTCCTTGGCACCTTTCCCCACGACCCGTACGCAGCCCAGATTCACGTCGATCTGAGACAGCCTGAGTCCGACAAGCTCTGACACACGAAGACCCGCTGCATACAGCAATTCCAACATCACGCGATCGCGTTGATCCTCGGCACGATCGCGAGCCGGCAGCTCCAGCAAGGCCGTCATTTCCTGGTGCGTCAGGGTTTTCGGCAATCGAACGGGCCGACGCCCCGTCGTCATGTCACGGAGAGGACTGGCCTCCAGGAGGTGTTCCCGAACCAGAAAGCGATACCACCCGCGCATTGCCGAGAGGAGGCGGGCAATCGATGAAGCCGCGAGAGCCTCTTGCTTGACCGATGCGAGAAATGATCGTACCCTGTGCGGTGAAACGGCATCTCCGATACTGAGCTGATGCTGCCTCAAGTATCGCTGCCAACGAAAGAGGTCGCGCCGGTAGGACTCAAGCGTATTGGTCGCCAGCCCGCCTTCTATTCGCAGCTCGCTGAGATACCGTTCAAGAATTGGGTCCAGCAAGGATGCCGTTGGTTCAGCCATGGCCGTCGGATGATGAACTATAGCCAACTCTCTTCATCAGCACAATGATTCCACCGTAGTTCTCCTTGACAGGTCGCACCCTTTCCGATACTAGTCTGCCTACGGCCCACCGGTCGCACGTAATGCTCGCCCACGCTCACAACCCTTCTTCCATCTCTGCATGGCCCCCGCTGATGGTCGCCATTGCTCTTGCATTGATGCTCGGCGTCGGCCTCATGCCGGCTCAATCGGGCGAAGCCGAGGCGGCAGATCCCGTGAAAATCCCTGTGTCGAATCCACCGGTTTTGAACCAAGCCAAACATCTGATCGAGAAGGGTGATCCGGAATCCGCTGCCACAGTCCTGCGTCGATTCCTGACGACTACACCCCCGCCTGAACATCTCGATGATACCTATCTGCTACTGGGCGCCGCGCTCTACGGGATGAAGGACTATGGAGAGGCGCTCCGCTATCTGAACCAACTTCAGACGGAATTTCCCGAATCCGACCTCGTGGACCGAGGCAAGCTCCTGTTGGCCCGCACCCATGCCGCCATGGGCAATATCGACCTGGCGTTGCCGTTGCTCACACAAGTACGGACCACCGCACCTGACGACGCAACCAAACGTGAAGCACAGCATCTGACGGCCGAGGCATTCGCTCAGAAGCGGGACTATGTCCGGGCCATCCATACCTTGCTGGAGGGCATGGCCGGCAGCTCCGACGCGCAGATGGCGGAATCGCGGGAGCAGATTCGCCAATTCATCACAGAAAAGCTGGACAAAAAAGGGTTGACCCGCGTGCGGGATGCCTATCCACGTTCCTATCCCGGGGACCTCGCATCGCTTCGACTAATCGACTACTACATCGGGCGGAGTGAAGACCACTTGGCAGAACGGGAGACCCAGCACTTTCTCGCTGCGTTTCCCGCTCATCCCTCCGCCCCGAAGGCGAGCGAATCGCTGGAACTCATCAAGTCGAGGCTGAAGGCCAACCAATATTTTATCGCGGCCGTCCTTCCGCTGTCGGGACACTTGTCCGCCTTCGCCAATGACGTCTTGGAAGGCATTCAGCTGGCGGTGGAACAGGCTCGCGAGCAGACTGGCGCCCCATCCGTCGGATTGATCGTGAAAGATCATGATGCCGACCGGCAGGGTTTTTTGGACGATCTCTCGACGCTGCTCCATGACGACCGTCCGCTCGTCGTCATCGGTCCAATGCTCTCAAAAAATCTTCCGGTCATGGCCGAAATGGCGCAAAAAACCAGGATCCCGTTGATTACACCGGCGGCCACGCTCCCCAATGTCCGCCGGTTGGGCAACTATCTCTTCAGCACGGCGTTGACCTATGCCATGCAGGCCGAGCGCATCGCGACTTATGCGGCAAAAGAACAGGGTTATCGACGGTTCTGCATTCTCCACCCCGACACCGTCTATGGACGAGAACTGGCCCGGCTCTTCGCACAGGAGGTGCGTCGATTCGACGGCGAAATCATCGCGATGGAGGCGTTTAAGGAAGGGGAAACGGATTTTGCTCCGCAGATCCAACGG
>JBKKBQ010000122.1:0-10467 GCA_046714015.1 Nitrospira sp. | reverse complement strand
GGAAGGGGTACCAAGAATATCGTGCGGCGAATCAGACCACGAGAGTACCTCGTATGATGGGATTTCAAGCCGCAGGTGCCGCTCCGATTGTGTTGGGCAGAGTCGTCGAACAACCGCAGACGATCGCGACAGCCATTCGAATCGGCAATCCCGCCAACTGGTCCACCGCCTTGAAGACCGTGGAGGAATCAGCGGGCGCGATCGACATGGTGACGGATGAAGAAATTGTTCAGGCGTACACGATGGTGGCGTCGACCGAAGGGGTGTTTTGTGAGCCGGCTTCTGCTGCGTCTGTCGCTGGTGTCGCCAAACTCCATCGAGCCAACGCGCTACGAGAAGGAGAAACGGTTGTATGCACGCTGACAGGGCATGGGTTGAAGGATGCCGATACGGCGATCGGGGTGTCGAAACAACCACAGACTGTCAAGGCAACGCGCGAGGACGTGGCCCGTCTATTGAATGTCTGAGAGGCATGTGGATTCCATGAAATATGTGATTGTGCATGCCGGTGGAATGGCTGATCATCCGCAAAAAGAACTTGGCGGTCGGACACCGCTCCAAACGGCTGCGACCCCTCATCTCGATCATCTGGCACAGAGCGGAGAACTGGGGCAGCTGATGATTCCCACCGACGGAGTACATCGGGGTGGTGGATTGATCGGAACTGCGATTCTGGGATACGACCCTAAAAAGTTTTATCCGGGCCCTGGACCGCTTGAAGCGGCCAGTTTGGGCGTGTCCGGGACGGAACAGGACGTGGTGTACCGCTGCACGATGGTCACCGTGGTGCCGGAGAGCGGGAAGGGCGGTGAGATCAAAAAATTAGGTCCGCACGTCATCTTGGATGATGGGACGGCCGGGTTGATCGAAACCGAAGAAGCCCGCGAATTGATCGAGGCGATCAATGAGCAGCTCGGTTCGGAGACCATCCAATTCTATCCGGGGGCGGGTCACCGCCATCTTATGGTGTGGGTGAATGGGAAGCCGCGAGCGATCTGCACCGATCCGCAGACGATACTTGGTCAATCCGTCGCTGATGCCTTACCGAAAGGCGATGGAGCCGATATTCTACGCAAGTTGATGGATGCGGCCTATTTTATCTTGCGCGATCATCCTCTCAACGAGGAACGGATCGCTGCCGGGAAGAAACCGGCGAATTGTATCTGGCTCTGGGGCGAGGGGCGACCGGTCACGTGGCCGAGTTTGGTTGAGAAATACCAGGTCACGGGGGCGGTCGTGGCGACCAACGATGTCCATCGTGGTGTCGGGATCTGTGCGGGCCTTGAGGCGGTGGACCACGAACGACTAGAAGGTGGTGATCTCCGTACCAAGGCGACCGTGGCGTTGGCGGAACTTGCCAAGAGAGATTTTGTGTATGTGCATGCCAAGATGGCGGATGAGGTGATACACGGGACGGATATCAAAGCCAAAGTTCAGGGGATCGAAGAGTTCGATCGTCATCTTGTCGGTCCATTATTCGAAGGCTTGTCTAAACAAGGTCCCTATCGTTTCCTCGTCATCTGTGATCATACCGCAGGAATTGAGAGTCCGGCGTTCTACGCGTTTGGTGAAGGTGGCGGAACAGGGTCGGGGACTATCGGTCGCCGCTTCACTGAGGACGATGCCCTTGCCATGAATATGCCTGCCCGTGATGCCACGAAGTTTGTCCATAAGTTCTTCTCAAAAAGCTGACGGCTGTGGCGCTGATCGTCCAGAAATACGGCGGGACATCGGTCGGAACGATCGAACGGATACACCATGTCGCCGACCGTGTGGCTCACACGCAGCGGGAGGGGAATCAGGTCGTCGTCGTACTCTCGGCGATGAGCGGCGAGACGGATCGACTGATCAAGCTCGCCCATGAAGTGACCGCCGTGCCTGACGAACGCGAATTGGACATGCTGCTCTCGACGGGAGAGCGGACGACCATCGCGCTGCTGTCGATGGAATTGCGGGGACGAGGGATCAATGCCCGGTCCTTTACGGGCCGGCAGGTCGGCATCATTACCGATAATGCCCATACCAAGGCGCGGATTGCGCGAGTCACGGCGGATCGCATCAAGGAGGCGTTGAAGCAGGGCGTCATCCCGGTCGTGGCCGGCTTTCAAGGCATCAACGAACAATCCGACGTGACGACACTCGGCCGCGGGGGGTCCGACCTCTCCGCCGTCGCACTGGCGGCGGCGTTAAAGGCGGATCGTTGCGTCATCTTCACCGACGTCGATGGAGTGTACACGGCCGACCCCAATATTGTGCCCGCAGCGAGGCGGATCGACAAGATTGCGTATGAAGAGATGCTGGAGATGGCCAGTCTCGGCGCGAAAGTACTCCAGACTAGATCGGTGGAGTTTGCGGCTAAGTTCAACGTTCCGGTCGAAGTCAATTCCAGCTTTAAAGAAGGAAGGGGAACGCTTGTGACGAAGGAAGATACGGATATGGAAGCGGCGGCCATCGCCGGCGTGACCGGAGATCGCAATCAAGCAAAGATTACAGTCATCGGAGTCCCGGATAAGCCGGGGATCGCCGCCAGGATTTTTGGACCTGTTGCGGAAGCCCATATCAACGTCGACATGATCATCCAGAACATGAGCCAAGCAGCCCTGACGGACCTCTCCTTTACCGTGCCTCGCGCCGATCTCAAGAAGGCCGTGTCACTCATTCAAGCCGTGGCGAAGGATATCGAGGCCAAATCCGTGTCGGTCACTGAAGCCATCGCCAAAGTCTCGTTGATTGGGGTGGGGATGCGGTCGCATTCCGGAGTGGCGGCGAAAATGTTCGAGGTCCTGTCCCAAGAAGGCGTCAATATCATGATGATTAGCACATCCGAGATAAAAATCTCCTGCGTGATCGATGAGAAATACCTCGAACTGGCCATGCGCTCGCTCCATTCGGCGTTCGATCTCGATCAAGCGTAGTCCTGAAACAAGTCGGGCCAAGGCCTGACAATCGATAAGCGCTTCGGCCCCCCTCGTTAGGTTCGTGCCTCCAGCCATATCCTTCGGCTTTGCTCTGTGATATTCTTTGCTGAGCGTATCTCCAAGGAGTAAGCACTCATCTACTAATTCTGATGCTGCATCATAGACTTACTTTACGTTATACAGTAAGATATACAAGGTGATGTAGGAAGGCATTATGGAAACAGCGTATGTGACAACGAAGGGACAGTTGGTCATTCCAGCGAGCATTCGACGCAAACTCGGCATTAAGCCTGGCACGAAGGTGTGTTTCGTGGAGCGCGAAGGAGAAATCCTGTTTCAACCGGTAACGAAGGAATACATCCGAAGCGTGTGCGGCATGCTCAAGAGCCCCACGTCGGTGACGCAGGAATTACTGACGGACCGACGGAAGGACAAGGAACGAGAGGAGGCGAAGCTTGAAAAGTTCGGTGCTCGATAGCTATGCTCTCCTGGCGTTTCTCTTTCAGGAAAACGGCCATGAAAAAGTCGTCGCACTGCTCGAGAAGGCGGCGGAATCCGACAATACCCTTCTGATCGCTGCCCCCAATTGGGCCGAAGTTCGCTATATGGTCGAACGGAAGGTAGGGGTGGCCCAGTGGCGAGAGGTGCGAGCCAAGCTCCTTGGCCTGCCGATCGACATCGTCACGGTCGATCAGATACTGGCGGAGATGGCGGGCGAGATGAAGGCGACGAAGAAAATGTCATTGGCCGATTGTTTTGCCGCGGCACTCGCCAAACAAAGGAAAGCCGATATCTATACGGGAGACCAGGAGTTTCGTGCTGTCGAAGGCGATGTCAGGGTCATCTGGATCTCATAAACCGCTCCAGCCATTTTTGCTAGCCTCGCGTCATGCTTTCCTCACCCATCTCGCCCGGCGCACTCTGACGGACCTGTCCTTTATAACCCCGTGCCGCTCATTCAAGTCGTGGCGAAGGATATCGAGGCCAAGTCCGTGTCGGTCACCGAAGCCACCGCTAAAAATGTCACTCATTGGAGTGGGAATGCGGTCGCACTCAGGAGTGATGGCGAAGCGTGATTTCTTACTGGGAAAGGGGTAAGCTTCAGCGGCTCAATCAGGCAGCCGATCAACGGGTTCTGAATCGATGAACCTTACTCCCTACTATGCCAAGTATGTTGCCTATGGACTCACCAACCGTTGTGCCTCAGACCAGCGTGAGGACATCAAGCTCTTCGTGAAACGGACAGACCGGTTCAAGGTAGAAACTCTGGTTGGCACATTCAATCCTGACCGGGCGATCGTGAAGCACGAGGATCAGACCATCTATCTGATAAAGGAAACCAAGGGCGCGAAAAATTTCTTGAAGTTCCGCACGATTGAAGCCGACAAAGTTCGTTGTGCCAAAAAGCACTTCGAGGCGCTGGGCGTGCCGTTTGCCGTGGCCGTAACAGCGGATGACGTCTGAAAAACGAAAGCCCACCAACACATTACGCCATTTTTGGCATCTCGACATCACGGCCCCGCTCCTGGTACCCTCTCATCCCATGGCTCGGAAATCCTCTCAATCCGGCGCTTCCCGCGCTTCTCGTGCGCAGCAGCCGGTGATTGAACGAAAGCTGACTGCGGATCAAACTGCGGCGTTGGAAATCTATGACACCACCTTGCGGGACGGCGCTCAGGCTGAAGATGTCAGTTTTTCGGCCGAGGACAAAGTCCGCATTGCGCAAAAGTTGGATGAGCTGGGGGTACATTTTATTGAAGGCGGTTGGCCAGGGGCGAATCCAAAAGACATTGAATTCTTCCGGATGATCAAGACGATTCCGCTGAAGCATGCCGACGTCATCGCATTCGGATCGACCAGAAAAGCCAGTCATCCCGTTCGAAAAGACCCTAATCTTCAGGCCTTGCTCGCAGCTGAAACCAAGACGATCACGCTGTTCGGGAAAACGTGGTCACTCCATGTCACCGATGCCCTGGGAATCTCGCTGGCCAAGAATTTAGAGTTGATCGCGGATTCCATCGCGTACCTCCAGGGAAAAGGACGTCGGGTGTTCTACGATGCGGAGCATTTCTTCGATGGATACAAAACCAATCCTGAGTATGCGCTCAACACCATCAGAAAAGCGGTGGAAGCTGGAGCGGAACGGGTCATCCTCTGCGATACCAATGGTGGGACGATGCCATGGGAAATCCGTGAGATCTGCCGCGTGGTGCAAGGCGAGTGTCAGGTTCCGCTCGGCATCCATGCGCATAACGACTGCGATATGGCTGTGGCGAACTCCCTTGTGGCGATCGAGATGGGTATCCGGCAGGTGCAGGGGACGATCAATGGGATCGGCGAACGGTGTGGAAATGCCAACCTCTGTTCGATCATCCCTAATTTAGAACTGAAGATGAAGCGTCCAGCTTTGACCGATCGATTGAGCCATCTGAAGGATGTCTCAGGCTTTGTCACCGAAATCGCGAATCTGATGCCGAATAAGCATCAACCCTATGTCGGCCATTCCGCGTTTGCGCATAAGGGGGGAGTGCATATTCATGCCGTGCTGAAGAATCCTGCGACCTATGAGCATGTCGATCCGGCCCGAGTCGGGAATCAACAGCGGATGCTGATCTCCGACTACGGAGGACGGAGCGGTCTTCTCGACAAGGTTGAAGCCTACGGGATCAAGCTCCCGAAGAACCACGCCAAGGTCGACGAGCTGATCCATACGTTGAAGGACCGAGAGAGTCAGGGCTATCAGTTTGAAGGCGCCGAAGGATCGTTCGAATTGCTGATGCGAAAGGCGATGGGGAGCTATAGGTCCTCGTTTCAATTACTCGGGTTTCGCGTGATTGTTGAAAAGAAACAGCAGGATGGAAGGACGCTTTCCGAAGCCACCGTGATGGTCCAGGTCGGCGACGCGGTTGAACATACGGCAGCTGTCGGCGCCGGACCGGTCAATGCACTCGACCATGCGTTGCGAAAGTCATTGGAGAAATTCTACCCCCAGCTTCGAGAAGTGAAGCTGCTTGACTATAAGGTGCGCGTCCTAGCGGCTAATCGAGGGACCGAATCAAAGGTACGTGTCTTGATCGAATCCGGAGACCACAAGGGTAAGTGGGGGACGGTCGGAGTCTCTGAAAACATCATCGAAGCGACCTGGCAGGCTCTTGTTGATAGTATTGAATACAAACTCCTAACCAAGGACTAGGAGTATTTTTGTAAGCATTCACCAAATTTATTCTTGACAGGTTTCGTAACCTCACGTAACTTAAGCAAAACTCATCGCATGGCGAGTAGGTCGGCCAGAGAGAAACGCGGCGAGTTGCAGTGGTCACGTAGGGGGGTGGCATGAGAAAGGCGGATATCGCTGAAGAAATTTTCAAGCAAGTCGGCATCTCGAAAAATGAAGCCGCTGATATCGTTGAGTTTGTCCTGAATCTGCTCAAGTCTGTCTTGCAGAAGGGAGAATCGGTCAAGATCGCGGGCTTTGGAAACTTTGTTGTGCGCAGCAAGGGCGCCCGTAAGGGACGAAACCCTCGAACTGGAGAAGAAATTGGGATTACCCCCCGTCGAGTCGTTACGTTTCGGCCAAGCCAGGTATTCAAGAAGTACGTCAACTCGTAGCAGGATGCTGAAAAAAACCGCCCGCTTCGTTCTCGCATCGCTCAAAGCCTCACCGAACGACGCATTGTACGACTCGGCTTCTCGCTCGCTGCGGCCTTGCGGGCGGTCTTTTTGATCATCCTGCGTAAGCACAGCAGACAGGTTAACAACCGCTCGGCTCGGTCGACAAAGTACAAGGCGCACGGTGAGGCCGGTCATGGGAACTGAACCCAGGCTGGGGAGCAAGGTTTTCTATAAAATCGGCGAAGTGAGTCAATTGACGAAGCTTCCCGCGTATGTACTCCGTTTCTGGGAATCTCAATTCGCGTTTTTGAAACCCAAGAAGAGTCGAGGGAACCAACGCCTCTATGTTCAGCGGGATGTCGAAACCGTGTTGGAAATCAAGCGGATGCTCTATGAAGAGGGACATACCCTTGAGGGCGTCAAGCGATACTGGGTACGTCGGGGGCGGGCTGCTTCACGTCGGCTCCGTCCGAAGGAGGTTGCTAAAAAGTTGAGAGGGGATCTCCAAGTTATTCTCAAGATTATCGACTCGCATTCAGCATGACAGAAAGGCAGTTTCATCAAAGACAGTCCTCTGCCCATCGGCCATGATGAGTACCAGCGGAGAAAAGAACGTGTCGGGGCGTAGCGCAGCCCGGTAGCGCACTCGCTTGGGGTGCGAGTGGTCGTGGGTTCAAATCCCGCCGCCCCGACCAATCTTCTTAGTGATGAGGGCTGAGGACTGAGCGGGTGAGTTTAGACGGCCGGTCATGATCCGTGGAGCTGCCTTGCGCAGCTTTTTTGTTGAAAGCGAACCATGCGCATTCTCGTGACCAACGATGACGGGATCCAATCACCCGGGATCACCGCGCTGGCGAAATGCCTGGCGGCAATTGGGGAAGTGTGGGTAGTCGCTCCGGATCGCGAGCGAACGGCAGTGGCGCATTCTGTCACATTGCATAAACCCTTGAGACTCCATCAGATAAGGGCTCGAGTCTTTTCGGTCAATGGAACACCGGTTGACTGTGTGAACCTGGCGGTGCTTCAAGTGATGCCAAGACCCCCCCATCTCGTGGTGTCCGGTATCAACAAAGGCGTCAACCTGGGTGATGACGTGATGTATTCGGGAACCGTCTCGGCGGCGATGGAAGGAACCATCCTTGGGGTCCCATCCGTGGCCGTGTCGCAAGAAGGGCAGGAGAACTTTCGATTTGCAGTTGGTGCGATCTATGCCGCACGTGTCGCGCGCCTTGTCCTTGCCCATGGTCTTCCCGAAGAAACGTTGTTGAACGTGAATATTCCGAATTGCCCTCGTCCAGACATCAAAGGCGTGCGGGTCACCTGTCTCAGTCGCAGGCGGTTCGATAATCCCATCATTGAAAAGCTTGATCCGCACGGGCGCAAGTACTACTGGATTGCAGGCAAACGGGTCTCGTGGAGTCGCAGTAAGGACGCCGATCACGAGGCGCTCGAAGAGGGCTATGTCTCCCTCACACCGATCCGCATGGACAGTACTCACCATGGAGTCCTGGATCAGTTCCGAGCGTGGGAGCCGAGGCTCACAGGAGGTGTCAGGAAGTCTCCCGCATCGCGATCAACCGCCGGCTCGACGAGGAAGATGGATCCATGATTGGTGGGCTGATCGAAACCATTATCAGTGAACTGAGCCGGTTTGTCATTGCGTGTATCTCACGATTTGGCTATGGGGGGATCCTCTTCACCATGGCCGTCGAGAGTGCCTGTATTCCACTTCCAAGTGAAATCATCATGCCGTTTTCTGGCTATCTGGTCATGACCGGACAGTTTACGATGCTCGGGGTGACGTTGGCCGGTGCGGTCGGCAATGTTCTCGGTTCGATCGTGGCCTACTACGCGGGGGTCTGGGGCGGACGGCCGTTCGCGGAGCGCTATGGACCGTATTTCCTGGTCTCGCGCCACGATCTGGATGTCGCCGATCGCTGGTTTGCCAAATATGGAGAGGCCGCAGTCTTTTTCGGCAGGATGCTCCCTGTTGTGCGCACGTTCATTTCTCTCCCGGCGGGCATTGCGAAGATGAATTTCCCACGATTCGTCATCTTCACCTTTGTCGGAGCGCTGCCCTGGTGCTACCTGTTGGCCTACATCGGTCTTCGTATGGGCGAACAGTGGGAGCATCTTCGGGATTACTTTCATCAATTTGACGTCGTCATCGGCCTTTTTCTGGCGCTTGCCCTGGGGTATTTTCTCTGGTCCCATTGGCCGAAGCGTGGCCCCACGACTCAATAGGGGGCCGTCACGTGCTCAAGATCTACAATACGCTCACCGGGAAGAAGGAGCCGTTTGAACCGATTACGCGGAAGACGGTGAGGATGTACGTCTGCGGCGTGACGGTCTATGACTATTGCCATATCGGCCATGCGCGGAGTGCGCTGGTCTTCGACGTGCTCCGGCGTTATCTGGAATACAGTGGCTATGTTGTGACCTTCGTGAAGAACTTCACGGATGTGGACGACAAGATCATCAAGCGGGCGAACGAACAGGGTGTTTCTTGTGATGCCGTGACGGCCAAGTACATTCAGGCCTACCATGAGGATATGGGTAAGCTGGGAATCCGAGCGGCGACGGAAGAGCCGAAGGCCACGGAACATATGGGCGACATTATTCAGCTCACGGAGAGATTAGTCGCCAGGGGGCTGGCTTACACAGTGGATGGGGATGTGTATTTTGAGGTCTCGAAATATCCGGAATACGGACGGCTGTCAAAACGACGACTCGAGGACTTGCAGGCTGGTGCGCGCGTGGACGTGGATGAGCGGAAGCGCCACCCCATGGACTTTGCACTCTGGAAAAGCAGCAAGCCTGGCGAGCCTTTATGGCCGAGTCCCTGGGGGCAAGGCCGGCCAGGCTGGCATGTCGAGTGTTCCGCCATGTCGATTCGGCATCTCGGTGAAACCTTCGACATCCATGGCGGTGGGATGGATCTCATTTTCCCGCACCATGAGAACGAAATCGCCCAATCGTGTGGCGCCACTGGAAAAGAATTCGCGCGCTATTGGATCCACAACGGGTTTGTGCAGATCAACAAAGAGAAGATGTCGAAGTCTCTGGGGAACTTCTTCACCATCCGCGAAATATTCGAGAAGTCGGAATGGCCTGAAGAAGTCATGGGAGAAATACTCCGATACTTCCTCCTTTCGACGCATTACCATGGGCCGCTCGATTTTTCTGATCAGGCTTTGAGAGAGGCAAAGAACGCTTTGAATGGCTTCTACGATCTCTTTCAACGGTTGGACGAGCCGGAAGAGAGAGCCACAGCTGACAAAGAACTCAGAGTCACGATTGAGAAATGCAAGCTAGATTTTCAAAAAGCAATGGCTGATGATCTGAACACACCCGTCGCTATCGCAGCATTCCAGGGGTTCAAGGGAGACATCAACAGGCTTCTAGGCCACGGTCTATCCACGGCTGCACGTAAGATTGCCAGAGAGGAATTCCGATCACTGGGCAGCACCTTAGGACTATTTCAGCTCAACAAGTGGAAAATGGGACCGATGGGTATGCTCAGTCAGGCAGCGGCAAAAGACGCTAAGCGGCAGTTTAGTCCGAACATAGGCGTACTCAATCAGGCAGCCAAGAAAGACCCTAAGTGGCAGTCGGAACATAACGTAGGCTTAATCAACCAGCCAGCCGAAAAAGACATTGTAACTGATGAGGCTCTGACGACCACTGTGGCACAATCTCTGGCTGACGTTGAAATTGAAAGAATGTTGAAAGAGCGAAACGAGGCACGACGCAAGAGGAACTTTCATCAGGCAGATGAAATTCGTAAGTCCCTCGCAGCGCAAGGTATCATCATCGAGGACAAGCCCGATGGCACGACTCGGTGGAAGCGCTGAGGCGCAGGAAATTCTCTACGGCCTCCTTGCCGTACGCGAAGCGCTGAAGGCCGGAAACAGACCATTGCAACGCATGTTGGTTC
>JBKKBQ010000121.1:0-4638 GCA_046714015.1 Nitrospira sp. | reverse complement strand
TTGAGACTCATGCGAGCCAACACGATCCGGGGAAGTTGTAAGCGCGTCGCCAACCCAAGAATGATCGTGCCAATGAGATTGGCCAGACATCGCCGATCCCCGGAATGAGTCCCAGTAACGGATCCAGCCCGATGTACCACGAGGTGCCAGGAATCTTGACCGTCGTATCCATTACTTTGGCCAGCATGTCCGCAATCGCGATCAGATGCTCACGCGTCTCATCGCGCGGCAAGACTTGGACACGAGGGCCCGACTCTGAATTCCGCAACGAGCTGAACTCCATCTGAGAACCTATCAATCTCCTTAGGACCTACTTTATCGGAAGGGGTGAAGGACAACAACCCGATTACAAAGCCAGCTGGCAAGCAACAAATAGCTGGGATCTATTGCGCCGGATTCCGACCCTAGTGACTAAATCACAGGTGAGAATTAGCGCGAGGAGGGGTTCCAAGGTGAATCAGGCTGGCAAGGGAGATCGTCTCTCAGATGCACTCTCAATCTGTCATATTTCTGACTATCCTTTCGGAAATCGTATCTTCAAGGTAGCAAGCGAGCAAGAAATTGGGGGAATCGCCTCTTTGCTCCCCTCGCTCGTCTCCGCTATAATCGCCGCTGCTCTTGAGCAAACCTATGGCTACTACCACTACTGAATATAAGGAACGCCTTCGTCAGCTGGCTGAGCTGATGCTCGCCGTGTCGGGCGAATCAGTCACGATGATGAAGCGCAATGCCCCCGAGCAGGCGCTCAAGCTCAAGCGCCAGGACGAGTGGGGCATCTACCTTGAATTCCTGAAGATCATGTTCAATCTCGCAGACCGCCTGGTGGCCCTGCACATCCCACTAAAGGATCAGATGGAATTCATGAACGGGCTGGAAGATGCCGTTACTCAGCAGCTGAAGCGCGCGCTGGAACCGGCGTTCGGGAACAATGCCGATCAGATGGAAATCGTCATGACCATCGGGACGACCGTGGCAGAGAGTCGGCAGGCGTACGAGCAATACAAGTTCCTGATCTCTGAAGACTCGAAGACCAAGAACGAGATGTTCAGAGACTTCGGCGAGAAAGTCGCCGAGGCCCTCGGCTCTCCCGGCAACGCGCAGCTCAGCTCAGCGGCGACGCTCTGCGCCGGCGCCGTCGTGCCGGCCCTCAGCGCCGTGCTGCAAGGACAAGCGCCTCCTGATCAGGAGGCGTCGCAGGCAACGCCCGCGGCCGTCGGGAACGCTACGGAGCAAGAGCGAACGACCGGCCAGGAGATCAAGCTTGTCAGCGTGATGTCGAGCGTGTCGGATGAAGAAATTGAGACCCGCTGGGGGCTCCATCCGCGCTTCCGCAACGATCTCACCCCGACTGAGTTGCAGCAACTCACCAAGCTGTTGAACCGGGTTGCAAAAATCCTTGGCGAACGGTATGCCGCCGTGGCATTCTCCAAAGACTGGGCCTCGTGGCATAAAGCAGGGCATGCCTGATTCCGCCCGTGGTCGCCTCTCACTGTCGTTTCAACATATTCTGCAATCTTGACCAAAGGAGTGTTCGTGGAATCTCCTCATGTGGTGAACAATTCTCTCCCGCAGAACCTCAGTCGTCTACCCGAACTGGCGCAAAATCTCTGGTGGAGTTGGACCTTGGAAGCTCGCCAGCTGTTCGAAGTGATCGATCCCACCCTGTGGTTGCTTACGAACCACAATCCGGTCAAACTCTTGTCTGATGTCAAACCAGGCCAGTTGACGCGCTTGGCCGAAGACCCGTCGTTTCTCCGTCAATATTCGGCCGTGTTCCGTCTATTCGATGAATATCTGGCCAACAAGAAAAGTTGGGCTGGGACTCACCATGCCGATCTGACGAAGACCACGATCGCGTACTTCTCGGCTGAATTCGGGTTGCATGCCTCGGTGCCCATTTATAGCGGTGGCCTCGGAATCTTAGCCGGAGACCATTGTAAAGAGGCGAGCGACCTTGGCTTGCCGCTCGTCGGCATTGGATTCATGTATCCGCAAGGGTATTTCCGCCAACGGATTTCTCCGGAAGGTTGGCAAGAGGCGGCCTACGCCCCCTTCAACCGCGATGAATCTCCGGTTCATCCGGCCCTGACTCCATCGGGAGAGCTATGCCGGTTTGCCGTCGAGATGGGCAGCCGCCGTGTGATCGCGGCGGTTTGGAAAGTCCTGGTGGGAAGGATCCCGCTTTTTCTCATCGATACGGATGTGCCGGACAACAGCCCGGAGGACCGTGCCCTCTCCGCCCGTCTCTACGGCGGGGATCAAGAAATGCGGCTCTGTCAGGAAATTTTGTTGGGGATCGGCGGCGTGCGCATGGTGCGCTCGCTCGGCCTCTCGCCGGCGGTCTGGCATGCCAACGAAGGTCACTCGGCCTTTCTCACCTTAGAGCGGGTGCGCGAGTTTGTTCAAAAGGGTTCGTCCCACGCGGAAGCCTGCGAGTTGGTTCGTCAGAGCACAGTCTTCACCACACACACACCCGTGCCGGCCGGGCACGATGTCTTCCCACACCATCTGATGGATCGATACTTTTCAAGCTATTGGGAACAATTGGGCCTTTCGCGTGACGAATTTCTCCGCCTCGGCGAAACTCCTGAATCGAGCGGGCATGGTTTCAACATGACCGCGTTGGTCATGCGCCTGTCGGCCCACGTCAACGGCGTCAGTCGCGAACATGGTCGCGTGTCTCGCGAGATGTGGCGACACTTCTGGCCAGGGCTGCCGACCGACCAGATCCCCATCCGCAGCGTGACCAACGGCATTCATGCGCCGACCTGGATCTCGCCGGAGCTGCATCACCTGTACAGCAAGTCGCTCAGCCCGACCTGGACCCACACCTGCGATGATCCGGCCATGTGGCAACGGGTGATGGATGTTCCCGACCATGAGCTGTGGGCCGTTCGACAAACGATGAAGCGGAAACTGATGGGGTTGATCCGTGACCGAGCCAGGGCCGGCTGGATGCACGGCCACCTGCAGCCCTCGCAAGTCCTCACGCGCGGCACACTCCTCGACCCCGAAGCCTTAACGATCGGGTTTGCCCGACGATTCGCGACGTACAAACGGGCGACGTTGCTCTTCCGAGACCTGGAACGGCTGAAGGCGCTCCTGCAAGACCGCTGGCGGCCGGTCCAACTCATCTTCGCCGGCAAGGCCCACCCGGCGGATGAGCCGGGTCGATACTTCATCCACGAGGTGTTGAACTTCTGTCATGACCACAAGCTAGGCGGTCGCGTCGCCTTCTTGGAAGATTACGAAATGCACATGGCGAAGTATCTCGTCCAGGGTGTCGACATTTGGTTGAACACCCCTCGCTTTCCGATGGAAGCCAGCGGCACCAGCGGCATGAAAGCCGCCCTCAACGGCGTGTTGAACCTCAGTGTCCTCGATGGCTGGTGGGTCGAAGGGTATAACGGGGCCAACGGATGGGGCATCCAACCGCTGAGCGAGCAGGCCGACGCGCAGGCCCAAGATCATCATGACGCTGAGCAACTCTATCGCGTGTTGGAACAAGAGGTCGTGCCGCTGTTCTATCAGCGCGATCGTGACGGAATTCCCCGGGGCTGGCTCCAAATGGTGAAAGAATGTATCCGCACCATCGCGCCACAGTTCTGTACCACGCGCATGCTGAAGGACTATGTCGGTCTGATGTACCGCCCCGCCACGGTGCGGCTGCCGACGACATGGTAGCTCGGTTCGATGCGGCGGATCGTCATCTGAGATGCGACCCGGTCTCCAATCCGACTATGACAGCGCTGGTCATCGGCGCGCTCACTCTGATTCTCATCACAGCGCCTCTTTCGGCTGCATCGGCAGGAACCCCTTCCACGGTCGAATCGAAAGCCGCAGCCCTCTTCAAAGCCGGTGACTACCCCGAAGTGACAGCTCTCTACCGAGGTCTTCCACCGGACGTGACACCCTCGAACGCATTCCTCCGTCTCTCCTTGCTGAGCTATGTCCGCCTTGGACGAACAGACGAAGCCCTGGCCATCTATGCGAAATTGACCAAGCCGGGACAGCCTCATGATGCGTCGTTTCTTCGCCCATTGGCACTCGGAGTGATCACGAGCCATGTTCGTGATCGCAAAGAACATGTGCGCATCGCGGCCTACTCGGCCCTCGCGGAATTAGGGTTGCCGGAGACCGCAGCGATTCTGGAGGATGGTTTACTCGATACCTCGGTCGCCGTACGTGCGCGGGCTGCCGAGGCGATCGGAAAAGCCGGGCTTGCGGCGAAGTCCGGTGCCTTGCGCCGCGCGTTGCGGGATGACATGCCGACCGTCCGCATTGCGGCGATGACTGCGCTCGGGGAAGCACAGGCGACTGACGTTCAGCAACGGTTTCTGGATGTTGCGCGCACTGAAGATGGGCCTGAAGCCATCTTCGCCTACGCGGCCCTGGTTAGGCTGGGCCGTTCGGAAAAGCTGGACGATATTCTCAGCGCGGCCACCCTGCCGGACGCTGAATCGAGAATGGCCGCACTGGGCGTCCTGGGACGCCTCAAGCGCCCGGCAAGTCTGGCAGTCCTGGCCCAAGCTGTGTATGATCCTGATCCATCAGTGCGCGCGTTCGCTGCCGGAGCGCTGGGAGAATTTGGTTCGCCAGGCGGCGTGGCTCCGCTGACGCATGCGATCGGGGACGAGA
>JBKKBQ010000120.1:0-16049 GCA_046714015.1 Nitrospira sp. | reverse complement strand
GATCAACGGTCCATTCCGCGAGCCTCGCGAGCAGGTCTTTTCCTACGACTATTCGATTCAGCGGTCCAGTTGGGCGACGCCCCATGGCGGGCGCGTGAAGATCTCCATCCCGGATGAGCTGGAGGTGCTGAAGGGACGTCTTTTTGGGAGGGTTGTCGGCTCGCCGGGTCAGCAATTGATGATGAGCAACATCCTCTCCAAAACGATTGCCGACCGAAAGATGCAGGTGGCGGAGGGGGAGGGGATGCTGACGGAGCGACGCGATACCATGCTGGCGCCATTTATCGGGCCGTTGGCCCATCTGTTTCCGAAGTTAGAGGCGTTGTTGGAAGCGGATCAATCAGCTATCAAGGAAGAAGTGAGGAGACGCGTCGGCATCTGACGCGCTGCGGGAAAAGGTGCCGGCCGATCGGTCAAAAGATTCTTTTGTACTGCTTCGAATGGACACCTGATTCGTCTGCGAAACCTAGCGAACCCCTGTCCGGGCTGCCGGTATCATTTAAGTCGATACGGTAGTGGCCACGAACCTGCTCCATGGCCACCTCAAACGGAACGGCGTTAGGGTAAAGCGTTCCGGGCGTATGGGCCCCTCGCGTCAGCGTACGGATCGTATCCGCTTCCGCCTGTTGCTTGTCTGAAAAGATGAAGATGTCGGCGACGGCGTGATCGCCGAGCTTGTGGCCCGGTGTGGTTGCTGGGAGCTGTTCCGCCAGTGTGCCGTCCAGGCGTGCTTGTTTGAGGCGTTTCAAGAGGGCCACGATCTGACTATCCGTCGCTTGAGGGGGCACGACCAACGCCAGGGTGTTCATCTCCAAGATGGTCGTCTGGACCTTAAACATGACCGCCGCGGCTTCCGGATCCTCGATGACCGAGACATTGGGGCCTTCGGTACCGGTCGCCTGTTTGTTCCTCGAACTGGGGACGATCAGGGCGACGAACAACCAGAGTCCGATGAGGATGCCGAATACCACGAGTAACGGATGGGCCCCGGCACGTTTTCCCTCTTCGTAGGGCTCTTGGTTCTTCGTCATGGCGCGCGATCTCCGGCGTGCGATGTAGTGTCCGGCTGCGGTCTCTGTAACTGTCGCTTGGCTTCGTCCCACAGCTCGTCCATTTCGGCCAGCGTCAGCTCTGTGAGCGACCGTCCTTTTTCCAGGGCTTGTGCTTCCACCAGGTGAAAACGATCGATGAACCGGTTCGTGGATCGGCGCAGCGCATCTTCAGGATTCGCCTTGAGAAAGCGAGCGAGGTTGACCAGTGAAAACAACAGATCGCCCAACTCGTTCTCGATCTCCTCACTGGTATGGGGCCGGTTGGACTCCGAGTCAGTCCTTGTCGGACTGAGCGCCAGCGCCTCGCGCAGTTCACCGATTTCTTCATTTACCTTGGCGAGGATCTGTTCGAAGCCAGCCTCGCTCTGCGGCCAATCGAAGCCGACTCGGGCTGCCCTTGCCTGTATCTGATAAGCCCGCAACAATGCCGGCAAGGTCTTCGGCACTCCGTCAAGGGCGGAGTGTGGGTTGCCGGCGGCCTCTCGCTCCGCGCGTTTGATGTCCTCCCATTGGGCCAAGACCTGCTCGCTATTCGACGCCTGTCCTATCGAGTCACCCGTACCGAACACATGAGGGTGTCTGCGGATCAGTTTGGTGGCGAGCGTCTCGATCACATCCTCGACTGTGAAGGAGCCGGCCTCAGCAGCGATCTGGCTATGAAATAGGACTTGTAGAAACACATCCCCGAGTTCTTCCCGAAGCTTCTGCTTGTCACCCAGGTCGATGGTCTCGATGACTTCGTACGCCTCTTCGAGGAGGTAGGGTTTCAGTGACTCGTGCGTCTGCTTCCGATCCCACGGACATCCGTTTTGTGCGCGGAGCGCAGCCATCAGTTCAACGACTTTCGTAAAATGTGTCGACATTGACGAAGACCGCTTCTCCTTCATCCTCTCCCGAGCGCCGATACGGTGCCACTCTATACCGAGTGTGACTGCCTCTTCAATCTCCGTCACGGCTTGCGACCGAATAGACCCTATGGTAGGGTACCGGCAAGATCTGGCAAAGATCTAAGAATGTGGGGGAGAGAGGAAACATGGCAGAGGAGGAGCAGGGATTTGTCATTCGCGATCGGCGGGCAAGCGGAGGGGCCGAGGCCGCTCCAGCCGCATCGTCACCCTCAAAACAGGCGATGCCTGCCACTTCGTCGACCGAACCATCTCAGACGCCTCCGGCACCTCCGGTCACGTTCTCATCCTTTGTCATCTCACTGGGCTCGTCGTCGCTCATGCTCATGGGCGAGCAACTGGACCCTCAGCAGACACCGATCCCCATCAACCTGCCCCAAGCCAAGGAAATCATCGATCTGTTGTCTGTCTTGGAAGACAAGACGAAAGGCAATCTAACCCCTGATGAGCAGATGGTCCTGCGCGACATGCTGTATGCGCTTCGCATGAAGTACGTTACGCTGGCCTCACCGAAGTAGTTTTCCATCTTTCGATTCTGTGTGCCGCCGGGTCTCTGGATGCTGCGAGTTATGCGGCAAGCTTTGAGACTGCCTTGTAAGTCGGCTATAGTGAGACAGGCTCCTGTTCCCCTGTGTTGACGGTGCCCAGAGGGCGAGTGAATGCCTGAGTTGAACCATCCCATCCCTGCGGTACGATCTGCTTCCGAACGGAGTGCCGACGGGCACCTCATCGCAGTCGGCAGTCAGCGTCGTCGTGCTTCGGACGGTCAACTCAAGCAGCCTGACCGGAAACCGCCCCACCTTCGCCCTGTCTGGATCGTGCTGATTCTCCTGGTGCCCTGCGTGGCCCTCACGCTGTATTACTCACAAGTGGTTGCGCCAGGCTCCGAAGAAAGCGGCTCCTTTCTGCCGACGACCAGCTACGCACTGGTGCTGCTTCTGGTCAATTTGGACCTGATCGGCTTCGTCGTGTTGGTACTTCTCTTGTCCAGGAATCTGATCAAGGCGTATTTTGAACGCCGGCACCGTCTCGTTGGGTCAGGATTTCGTACCAAGCTCATCGCGGCGTTTATCGGGTTCTCGTTGATCCCGACGTTGCTCCTGGCAATTGTCGCGAGCGGGTTGGTCAATAAGGCCGTCGATGTCTGGTTCAGCGAGCACATCGAGAAGGTCATGAAGGACTCGTATGAGGTGGCTCGCATGCAGCATGCGGGGCATGTCGCGCTGGCGGTCAATAGCGCACGGGCTATTTCTCAGGAACTGTTCCGCGAAGACATGCTGACCCCGGTCCAACGCGATCTCCTGATCGCCGCGATGGCTCGGAAACGCATGGAATACGGCGTCGCCGGGATCGAGGTGTTTTCGAGCAAGATGGAGACCCTCACCAAGGCCCTTGATAGTGACATTCCGTCCGGCGTGTTGGATCTGCCGATCAGTCAGCTGGTATTGCAAGTCATCAATGGCAAGCAAGAGTTTACCTCTGTCCAGGAGGCCCAGACGGGAAGGTTGGTGCGCGCCGCCATCCCGGTGGCCTCCGGAAGCCGGCGAGGTGAATTAGAGGGGGTCGTGGTTGTGGAAACCTATGTCCCTGAATCCCTATTGACCAAGATGGAGGGGATCGGTCGTCAATACACGGCGTACAAGCAGATCAAGGCGATGAAAAATCCGATTAAAGCCGGGGCGTACCTTTTCGTGGCCGTCGTGGCGGTGTTGATTCTGTTCAGCGCGACGTGGTTCGGCTTCTATGTGGCGCGCGGAATCACCGTTCCGATTCAGCGGTTGGCAGAAGCGACCGAAGCCGTGGCTCAGGGAGACCTGTCGGTGCAGATCGATGCCAAGGCAACCGATGAAATCGGGACACTGATCGAGTCGTTCAATCGAATGACGCAGGATCTGCAGGGGGGCAAATCGAAGCTTGAGGAGGCCAACCTGACGCTGCGGAACACCAATGTCGAGCTGGATCGCCGGCGTGCCTATATCGAAACGGTCGTCGATACGATCGCCGCCGGCCTGTTGTCGATCGATCGGAGCGGAACGATCACCACCTTCAACCCCTCGGCCGAGCGCATCCTGGGGTTGGATGCCGACCGATTCAGAGGACGGTCGGCCAATGAGTTGTTCAAGTAGTTCGGTCTCGACTCGTTCCAGACCGCCTACGACCGTATGCTGGCCGATGATCGAGACGATCTGGACTTGGAAGGACAGTTGGATATTCAAGGGAAACTGATCACGATCGGCTTGAAGGGCTCCCGCATGCGGGATGAGGCGAGCAAAGACTTGGGGTTTGTGTTGGTCTTTGAAGATCTGACGGAGTTGATCAAGGCCCAGAAAGTGGCGGCTTGGCAGGAAGTCGCGAAGCGGGTCGCCCATGAAATCAAGAATCCGCTGACTCCTATTCAACTATCGGCTCAGCGGCTGCGAAAAAAATTCTTCGAAAAGTCCCCTGACCTTGACCGGGTGTTCGACGACGCCACCAATGTCATCATCAACGAAGTCGGGAGCCTGAAAGAGATGCTGGACGAATTTTCAAAATTCGCCCGCCTCCCTGCTCCGCAAATGACGCGACAATCCTTGCATGACGTGTTACGGGAAGTGATAACGCTCTATCGTGAGGCGCAGAAGGATATTGAGCTTATTGTGGAGCTGGACGAGGATCTGCCGGTCATCAATTTCGACCGGGAACAACTAAGGCGCGTGTTCGTCAATCTTTTCGACAACGCGGTTCAAGCGATGAATCAGAAAGGGCGGCTGTGGGTCGGTTCGAAGTATGATACGAAACGCCGCCGCGCGGTCGTCACGGTGGCGGATGAGGGCCCCGGAATCGCTCCTGAGGATCAGGAACGGTTGTTTGTGCCGTATTTTACCCGTAAGAAGACCGGAACCGGGTTGGGGTTGGCGATCGTCCGCCGGATTATCACGGACCATGAGGGACAGATCCATGTTGGGAATCATCATCCGAAGGGAGCCGTGTTTACGTTTGATTTGCCGGTGTAAGGTAGGGCGTTGAACGGTTAGTGCTAAGGAGAGAGCAGTTATGTCGGCATCGATTCTAGTGGTGGACGACGAAGACGCGATTCGCACGTCCCTGCGCAGCATCCTGGAAGATGAAGGGTACGACGTGTCCGTCGCCGCCAATGGGGTCGAGGCGCTGAAAACATACGGAACCGATCCGCCGGATCTCATGATTCTGGACATCTGGATGCCGGAGATGGACGGGCTGGAAACCTTGCGGCGAGTGAAGGAATTTGTGCCCACGACGCAGGTCATGATGATCTCCGGGCATGGGTCCATCGAAACGGCTGTGAAAGCCATCAAGTTGGGGGCGTACGACTACATCGAGAAGCCGTTGTCGCTGGAAAATGTCACGCTCCGTGTCAAGCACGCGTTGGAGCAGTTTCGATTGGCGCAAGAGAACCGGTCGCTGCGGACCAAGGTCCAGCAGAAGTTCGAGTTGGTCGGGCAGTCTCCGGCCATGCAGCGGCTCCGGGAGCTCATCGAAACGGCAGGCCCCACGAACAGTCGGGTGTTGATTGGAGGCGAGAATGGAACGGGGAAGGAGTTGGTCGCTCGCGCCATCCATATGCACAGCACCAGATCGGACCATCCGTTCGTGGCCGTCAATTGTGCCGCCATCCCTGAGACACTGATTGAGAGCGAATTGTTCGGTCACGAAAAAGGCTCCTTCACGGGAGCCACGTCTATGAAGCGTGGTCAGTTCGAGCAGGCCGATGGGGGGACGCTGTTTCTGGACGAAATCGGGGACATGAGTCTCAATACCCAGGCCAAAGTGTTGCGGGCGTTACAGGAACAGCAGTTCACGCGAGTGGGCGGGACCAAATTGATGAAGGTTGACGTACGGGTGCTGGCGGCTTCCAACAAGGACTTGGAAAAAGAAATCGGCAAGGGACAATTTCGGGAGGATCTCTACTACCGTCTCAACGTGGTTCCGATTGTCGTGCCTCCGCTGCGGGAGAGGCGAGAAGATATCCAGGCCCTTGTGCAGCATTTCATGAAGACGCATGTCGAGGAGCAAGGGTTGCGGATGAAGGACGTCTCGCCGGAGGCGATGGCTGTGTTTCAGCACTACGAATGGCCCGGGAATATTCGGGAGCTGAGGAATTTGATTGAGCGGCTTATGATCATGGTGCCGGGGTTTATGATCGACGCCACTCAGGCCACCCTGTCGTTACAGGGGCGAACCGCCGGCGTGGTGCCGGCGGCCAATCCCGCAACCAACCCGCTTCTCGCAAAATCCTACGATTCGCTTCGAGACGCCCGGAATGCGTTCGAAAAAGAATACATCAGTCGCAAACTTCGGGAACACCACTGGAACATTTCACGAACCGCTGAAGATCTCAAGATCGAGCGAAGCCATCTTCACCGGAAGATCAAGTTGCTCGATGTGGAGATGCGGCCGGAGAGCTAGCCCGCATTACTCATGACGGTTCGTGACGAAATCGCGCAGTCGCGTAGCGAGACGGACACGCGGAGCCCGGAGGAACCGAGGCGTACTTGAAACAGTACGTCGAGGTTGCGAGGGCGAGCCTGTCCGCCGAAGGCTCGTCGCAGCCGCGAATTCGCGATTGCAGTAGATGCATTCATGATAATGCGGACTACGGAAGACGGCGACAGGATCAGCGTCCTGTGCACGTGGAGCAGATGAAATCTTGGAACGTTGTCTCGGGGTGGGTCCGCACGTACTCGTTCAGAGCGGCCTTAGACATGTGCGCGGGATGAGATGTTCTACACGATGGGCACACGGGTATCAGTTGTTGTAATGCGGCGATGTCACGCAGCACGCGGTCGCGTTCAGTGGTGGTTTTCGAGACCTCTTGTTCCCAGCTCCTTCTCGCGTCCGTTTCTTGCTTGAGTCTGAATGCAGATTTTACGCGTGCGAGGAGCTCTACCCGTTCGACAGGTTTTCTGACGTAGTCTGTCGCTCCAGCGTTGAATGCCGCCTGGATCCAGTCCGTTTGGTCCCGTGCCGTCACGATGATGATCGGAATCCCTGCTAACGCATCGACGGCTTTGATGCGGCGACAGGCCTCGACCCCGTCCATGCCCGACATCTTGATATCCATCAAAATGAGATCTGGCTTGATGCCGTTTACGCCTTCATGATCGAGGTCCAAGTGCATAAAGGCCTTACCAGCGGAGGAGACGGTGATCAAGTCTTGGTACCCGGCGGCCTTCAGCATGTGATGGAGGAGCAGACGTTCATCGGGAGAGTCGTCGACAATCAAGATGGCCACCACAACCTCCTTTGCCGGATCATGGGATCAAAAAACCTTCAAGCTATACGTAGAACAGTATAGGACTTATTTCCATCGTAGCAAGACAAATACGGAAGAGTGGGATACGCGACTTGCGCGTTGACCTTGGGGTAACCCTCCGCTAAGATGCGCTCCTCCGAAGAAAGGCTGAGGTTAAGGTCCAGGTTTAGGCCGAAAAAATCTCGCAGAAGTGCTCTTGCCTCAACCTTAACCTCGACCTTAACCTATCCGGGACATTCTCCGATGACGACCTATCGTGATGCAGGTGTGGATATCGACGCGGGCGATGAGTTCGTCGACCGCATCAAGCCGCTTGTTCGATCGACGTTTCGTCCTGAGGTCCTGACCGACTTAGGAGGATTTGGCGGCCTCTTTGGCCTCCAAGCCGGCAAATACAAAGAGCCCGTGCTTGTCTCGGGAACCGACGGGGTCGGGACCAAACTGAAGATCGCCTTCATGATGGATAAACACGACACCGTCGGGATCGATCTGGTAGCGATGTGCGTGAATGATATTGCAGTGAGCGGTGCGGAGCCACTGTTCTTTTTGGACTATTTTGCGACCGGGAAGTTATCCGTCTCGAAGGCTCAGGACGTGGTAGCCGGGATCGCCGAAGGTTGCCGTCAGGCCGGGTGCGCGCTGATCGGGGGGGAAACCGCCGAGATGCCGTCATTCTATCCTGATGGGGAGTATGATCTGGCCGGGTTTGCCGTCGGTGCCGTCGATCGTTCGAAGATCATCGATGGTCGGCAGATTGTGTCCGGGGATGCGGTCATAGGCTTGGCCTCCTCGGGCCTCCATAGCAACGGGTACTCACTAGCGAGGCGAGTGTTGTTCGAGCAAGCGAAATTGACAGTGACCGGCCGTCTTCCCGAGCTAGATGGCTCAATCGGCGAGGTTCTTCTAACGCCGACCAGAATTTATGCGAAGCAGATCTTGGCGCTCATCGAGCAATTTCCGATCAAAGGCATCGCTCACATTACCGGAGGGGGCATCACTCAGAATTTGCCACGCGTCTTTCCGAAGGGTGTGCGGTCGAAGTTCACGCGCACAGCCTGGCCCGTCCCGCCGATCTTCGACGTGATGAGCCGCTTAGGACAAATCGCTCGTGAAGAGATGTACCGCGTGTTCAACATGGGCATTGGGTTGATTCTCGTGGTCCCGCCTGATTCAGTGTCCGGAGTGCTGGCTCGCGCCACAGCGCTGGGAGACCGAGGCTGGCAGATCGGCGAAATCGTTTCCTCCACCGGGGAGGAGCCGGAGGTGGAGTATGTCGATTAGCCCAACGACTCCCTTGCAGGTGGCAGTACTGGCATCCGGTCGCGGCTCCAACCTGCAATCCATCATCGATGCGATCGAAGCGGGGCGGGTGCAGGCGCAAATTGTCGCCGTCATCAGCAATAAGAAGGACGCTGTTGCATTGGAGCGGGCGAGAAAGCACGGGCTGACCGATATCTTTGTCGATCCCAAACCCTTTGCTGGACGCCCAGACAGTCGTGAGGCGTACGACCAGTCACTATTGGAAATACTTCAGCAGCTTGATGTCGAACTCGTCTTGCTTGCCGGGTACATGAAGATCGTCACGGCGGTGCTGGTCAATGCCTATGCCAATCGTATGATGAATATTCATCCCTCGCTGCTACCCTCATTTCCCGGCTTGGATGTACAAAAGAAGGCCATTGATTGGGGCTGCAAGTTAGCCGGATGTACGGTTCATTTCGTGACGGAAGGAGTGGATGAAGGGCCGATTATCATTCAGGCTGCCGTGCCGATCCTCGACGACGACACATACGACACTCTCGCTGCCAGAATTCTCGTGCAAGAACACAAGATTTATCCCCGCGCCGTGCAGCTCTTTGCCGAAGGCCGACTACGGGTCGACGGTCGCCGTGTTCTTATCGATGGCGCCAAGGCTGATGGAGAGGCGATTATCAGCGCGTCATAGAATCTTGATGCCACGCTGTATATCGCAGCTATAGAAATTCGCCTTGCATCGTTGGTTCTGCAAGTGTCAGAAGAAACTTCAATGCAAACAGAGCAACGCCCTCACGGAAGGTCATGCATCTATTGCGGTGGCTCAGCTAACTTGACGAGCGATCACGTTCCTCCCAAGTGCCTATTTCCGAAGCCCAGAGGCCCACAGATCACTGTTCCTGCATGTAGAACATGTAACCAATCATACAAGAAAGATGATGAATACTTTGCCATGGCCACTACGGTCGAGGCCTACATCGATCATCCGATTGCATTTCAAGTATGGGAGCAGAACCTAAGGCCGATGATCTTAAAAGGGCAGGGTCTTCGGCGCATGTTAGGCAATAGCATCCTGGATGGTAACGTGACGACATCGGCTGGTGTACATCTTCCAGATAGGAAGGCCATGCGGTTCAAGAAAAGTCGAATTGTGAGAGTGGTGGAACGCATCATTCGCGGACTGCTTTGGCATCACTACAGAGTTAGACCGAGCGGCCGGTCGGTTTTTGAGATCCACCGAAATCCTACTTTTAATGACCATATAGCATGCTTAATCAATTCCATGACTCAGCTCTCATGGATCGGAGATGATATCTTTCGTTATCGACACGCACTTGTTGATGGAGATCTAGATGGCTCGATTTGGTGTCTGCAGTTTTATGACTATTCCGAATGGCTTGTCATAGTTTCAGGAAATGCAGCTACATCTTCTAATTACAACTCAGTTTCAAGTGGAAGTTGAGCATACTTGTCGCCCTCTTGAAAAAATGAACTGGTGTCAAAATAGTTTTGAGGCTCTGTCGGACCTGAGAACGCACTTACTCAACCGCTTCCTTTAGTGCCTGCACCGTCAAGGGCGCGTTCCCTTCGGAGCGATTGTTCACTAGCACATAGGCTCGGCGGTTCTCTCCCACAGCCTGGTTGATAAGGGTTACGGTTTCCTTCCGCATCTGAGGTAACACTCCCACGATCTTGTTATAGGGCGTGGCTCGCTTTACCGCCGCTTCGTGGCTCATGTTGAGCGGCGTGAGGAGGCGAATGACGGTGAACGGCGCGGTGAAGCGCTCTTGCAGCCGTTTGTGCTGTTGCAGCAGCGCGGGCATGTAGGACCAGTGGTTGTACACATGCGCCACGTTGTGGCTCTCTAAAATCTTTCGATAGTCAGGACCGAGCAAGCCTACATTGCGGATCTCGACCGCATACCGGAAATCAGTTGGTATCTGGCCGAAGAACCGATCGAGCCGTGAGCAAAACTCTCCCGTGGACATCCCGTGTTGCTGGAACTCGAAGAGGAGGGGACCCATGTGCGGCTCAAACCTGGCCTCTCGGTACGGTGTCAAGACCAAGTCATTGAAGAGTTTGGCATCGAGAAAGCGAGGATTCGGCTGCCCGGCCTTGGAACCATAACGAACGTGACTCGCAAAACCAGGAATGGTGATTTCCTGCCAGACTTTGAAACACATTTCGAAGTCTTCTGGGATTTGATTCAGGTAGTGCCGGAGCTGATTGGCAGTTGGTGGACGATAGAACGTGGAATCGTTCCCGACGGTGCGAAAGAGCGATTCGCCGTAGTGGAGGTACTGACAATATTCTCCCAAACATTCCCGCGCAAACGTCGTCTTGACGTACTGTTGCCGATAAACTTGCCCTTGCCAGCCTTCATAGGCCCACGTTGAAGTGCCGAATCGAATCAAGGGAGAGCGTGGCATGAGAGGCACAATTGTATCGGGAAAAATCGTAGAACTAGGGTTCATCCTAGGGCCGCTAATACATGTCCTTAGTCTATGGTTAGGAGAGACTCTTGGAGGCATGTTATGGCTCGGAAAGATTCTTGCCCGATTGCGCCCCTTCCGTTCGAGCGTGTGTTAGGAGAGCTTCGTCCATCGCACCCCTATCGGCTATTCAAAGGACATCGGTCGAGGTCAAAGAGTCGGCAAGCGGGGCTGTTAGGCACTGGTACGCGGATGGGGCGTGCATTGCTCAGACGAATGTTTATCGATAAAGGTAAAAGATGAACGTCTCGCCACTACAATGGTTACATGCTTCACTCTTCCAATGAATCTGTTTTGATCTCCACGGTCTCACGATGCTTTAAACAGAAACGGGTAAGGGTGATCCGACCCCCCCCGTCACAGATTTTGTGAACTCTTACGGATGTGATACTTATTTGACTTCAGTCACCGGATTGAGACCGTAGTAAAGTGGGTGTTTGGTGGAGGGCAGGGGAGTTGAACCCCCGACCCCTACGTTGCGAACGTAGTGCTCTCCCAACTGAGCTAGCCCCCCACCGTGAGATATCGGAACCGCGACCGCTGAATCCCGCAGGGTGTGCTGCATATGAGCATGCAGTCTTGTGGCTGCGGTCGAAGAACGGGGAGGAATATACGGTCACGTTTCCCGTGCCGCATTATACACAACCTGCTATCGAGACTCTACCAGTACCTGATCATCCACGAACGACGGTGACGACCCTCCGGAAGGGTATCCGAATGCCCGTCTTGAGGTCTCCTCGGCGAGCGCATGCCTCTTGCACAATCGTCTAACGGTAGACGACGGTCACGCGTTTGAGGAAGTCTTCCAGCTGTGCGAGATGCTGTTCGATTGTTGCGCGGTCCTCCAGTTGTGCCGCCCGTTCTATCGCCGCTCCGATTTCGGTAATGCGGTCGAACCCGAATCCGCCTCCATCGCCTTTCATACGATGGCCCAGGGTTTGAATAGTCCTCAAGTCTTGCCGGGCCAGCGCGTTTCGAAGTGTCTGGACATCTTTCTGCCGGTTACCTAGAAAGATGGGCACAATATCTTCAAGATCGCGACTGATTTCTACGATGAGTTGCTCTGTCGGTTCGGGATGTGCGGCGTGCATCATTAGGTGAGGTGCTCCTTGTAAGCTCGTAGAACTTCCAATAACGTGGATTTCTTTACGGGCTTCGTGAGATGCGTGTTACAGCCGGCTTCCAGAATGCGGACCCCTTCTTCCTTAAGAGCCAATGCCGTGAGGGCGATGATCGGTGTGGGCGGCAGATCATGATCTCGTTCCCATGAGCGGATTGCTTGTGTGGCGCAATAGCCGTCCATCACCGGCATGTGCATATCCATCAAGATGACGTCGTAATGAGCGGACCTGAATTTATCCAGCGCAATGGCGCCGTGTTCTGCCACGTCGAGGAAGTAGTCGGGCTGCTTCAGGTATGCCCGTATCAGCAGTTGGTTGTCGGGGGAATCTTCAACCAACAATACGCGCAAGGCCCGGGTCGAGACAGTCGACGGTGGCGCTGTGACTCCTATGCCTGTCGGCGGTGTCCCTCTTGTCCGGCCGAGAGCGATCCCGATTGTTTGCAAGAGATCGGACCTCCGGATGGGTTTGACTAGATACCCACCGAGGCCGAGGTCATAGGTCCGTGCGATATCATCAGCCCAATGTTCTGAGGTCAACATGATCACGGTTGGGCGTTCCCCGTTGGATGACATGTTCAGCTGTTCCACGACCTGAAAACCGTTCATCTCCGGCATACGGCAGTCGAGGAGCATGAGATGATAATCTTGGTGCCGTGTGCTTGCACCATGGATTTCTTCTAATGCGGTCTTTCCGTCGCTCGCTTCCGCGACCTGAGCTCCCCATCCGCTTAACGTTTCACGAAGTATGAGGCGGTTGGTGGAATGGTCGTCCACGACCAGGACCCTGATGCCCGCAAGGATGGTCGGTATTGAGGGTTGCTGATGGGTCGGTTCTGTTTGGATTTGAAGGAGGACGGAACAGTGGAAGGTGCTCCCCATTCCCACCGTACTCTCCGCCCAGATCCGGCCATTCATCTGTTCGGCAAGCCGCTTGGTAATCGTAAGGCCAAGGCCTGTTCCTCCATACTGCCTAGCGATCGACACGTGTGCCTGGGTAAAACCGTCGAAGATGGAGGCAAGTTTGTCGGATGGAATTCCGATTCCCGTGTCACTGATGGAAAATCGAATGGCCCCGGCGGTGTTTCGGTCGGGATCGTTCATCACGCGAACTTCCACGGCCCCTTTTTCGGTAAATTTGAGCGCATTGCCGATGAGGTTAATCAAGATTTGTGTCAACCGAGTTGGATCACCGATCAAATGGCAAGGCACGTCTCGGTCCACGTGGGACGCGAGTTCCAAACCTTTCTCATTAGCCCGCATCGCTAATATGTCGATCGCCTTATCGAGGACGTCGCTGAGGTCGAAGCCAATGTTTTCCAGTTCCAGACGCCCCGCTTCCACTTTAGAGAGGTCCAAGATGTCGTTGATGAGATTCAGTAGCGTGCCGCCTGCGCGGCGGAATATACGTAAATATTTACGTTGATCTGGTGAAAGCGGAGTGTCCCAAAGGAGGTCGGCCATGCCGATGATCGCATTCATCGGAGTGCGAATTTCATGACTCATGCTGGCGAGGAATTCGCTTTTGGCACGATTGGCCACTTCGGCGGCTTCTTTGGCCTCACGCAGAGCCTGCTGGCTCTCGCGCTGTTCCGCTGCTCCCATGCCCAACGTCACCATTGTTGCCAGCGAACTTACTACCTGTTCTTCATAGATAGTCCATTGACGGAGTGCCCCGACATGCTCCAGGCATAGCACGCCCATGACGATACCCCTTTGCCTGATGGGCGCATCCAGCATGGCTTTGATGTTAAGGGGATTCAAATAGGTTTGCGCGAATTCCTTGGTCCGATGGTCATTAACTGCATCGTGGGCCGCAATGGCGTGTTCCTCGTAGACGAGCGATCGGAAATAGATCGGGTAATCGACCGCGCGCAGCATCACGCCGGTACTGTGATGCTGCACGCGGGATTCGAAGAGATCCATGAGCATGATGGCGTCGCGCTGCTTGGTGAAGAGCCAGATGCCCGCTCGTTCTACCTGCAATAGCCTGCAGCAGGTCTCAGTGATGGCCCGGAATGAACAGCCAAGGTCACCGCTGGTCAGGTCCTCACTATGGGCCAGTTTCCGAAGGGCCTTCTGAGAATCCTCCAAAAATTCGGCGGCGTTCATCGTGAATGAAGAGTCCAACCTCGTGGATTTCGACTTTGTCTGTGTTTCTGGTGTTTTCTTTGGACGCGAGGCGGGGTTCTGTCTGACTACATTATGGAGATGACGCGGCATAGCCTTGTATCGACGATCAGAAGGTAATTGTGTGAAACGCCTCAGTCGTCGTGGGAGCCTTGAACCAGCGAGAGCATGCTGGCCGATTTAGTCCGATTCCGTCCCTCTTGTTTCGCTTGATAGAGAGCCTGATCGGCGGCCTTGATGAGATCGGTAGGAGAAGCGTTTCTGTTGGGGACCATGCAGGCATACCCGACGCTGATCGTCACGAGTTCCCCATCTACCTGTTTCATGCCCAGCGATTCGACTCGCCGACGCAGGCTCTCCGCTACCTGTGCTGCGCCGTCGATGGCTGTGCCGGGCAGTACCGTGACAAACTCATCCCCGCCATAGCGGGCAACCAAATCGCCGGGACGATTGACGGAGCTGGAGATAGCCGCTGCGACCTGTTTAAGACATTCATCGCCGGCTGTGTGGCCCTTGGCGTCGTTATAGGTCTTGAATCGGTCGATATCGAACATGATCAGAGACAAAGGAGTCGACTCACGCGCGGCTCTTCGCCATTCCTGATCCAGAAAATCGTCGAATTGGCGTCGATTCGTAATACCCGTCAATCCGTCCAAACAGGAGAGACGGAGCAACATCTGATTGGCTTCTTGCAGTTGGCGCATGACCTCGAGGAGTTCCTGTTCACGGGCGCGGCGGCGGTCGATTTCGTGGACAAGCCGGAGCACCGACCGCACTCTGGTCAGAAGCTCGACCTTGTTGACCGGTTTGGGGACATAATCCATCGCGCCGGCGGCAAACGCGAGTTGAAGATCGACCGGATCCGTCTTGACGGTGACCATGATGATCGGCGTATCTCGGAATCGGTCGGCGGCTTTTATCTGGCGACAGGCTTCGATGCCGCTCATCTGCGGCATCAGAATATCCATGAGGATCAGATCGACGCGCGTGCCGCCTTGCTTGCCTCCATCGAGGCCGAGATGCCTAAACGCGGCGGCGGCGGAATCCGCTGTCAGAATGTTGTCATAGCCGGCAGTCGACAGAATCGTCTGCAACAACAGCCGATCGTCTGCGGAGTCATCGACGATGAGAATACTCATAAATTCACACGGTCTTGAGGAGAGAAGCTTGCGGAATGGTAACAGCTAGTCCTGATAAACGCCAGGATAAAGCCTTTTGAGGCAGGGTTGGCAGAGGCCGTGGCTGAACTCCGCCTCGGAATGCTCGCCGATGTATTCTTCGAGTTGTTGCCAGAATCCACCGTCATTACGGATGTTTTTGCATGAGGCGCAGATTGGAATCAGCCCGCGAAGCACTTTGACTTCGCGGAGGGCCCGTTGGAGTTCCTCATTGCTGCGGCGAAGGTCCGCTTCCCGTTCCTTGCGGCAATCCATTTCGTTCTTCAATGTGAGCGCCGAGGACACGCGGGCAAGTAATTCTACTCCGTTCACGGGTTTGTTGATGTAATCCATCGCGCCGGCAGAGAACGCTTCCCTCAGATTCTTGAGATCATTTTGGGCCGTTACCATGATGATCGGAATGTCCCGAAGATGGGTCTGCTGCTTGATTCGTCTGCAGGCCGTCAGGCCATCGATGTCAGGCATGAGTACATCCATCAGAATCAAGCCGACATTGACTGGTACGTGGGTACCGTCAAGGTCCAAGATCGTAAATGCTGCCCTAGCCGAATCGGCCGCGACGATCTCATGATGACCGGCTTTGGTCAGGATAGACCGAAGTAATAGATGCTGGTCGGGAGAGTCATCGACTATGAGGATCGCCATA
>JBKKBQ010000119.1:0-3841 GCA_046714015.1 Nitrospira sp. | reverse complement strand
CGATGAGGCCGGGTAAGCCACGTGGAAACTTTTGTTTCCGTACCAAAGACCTCCATGGCGTAGCCCAAAATTCTGGCTACTCGAGCGAGCCGATCGGATTCCTGCGCGGAAAGGCGTTGTTCCTCCTTGCGCCGAGCCATAGTCCGTGGTGACACGCTGATGATGCTCATCATGCGCGCCAGATCGAGATGATATGTTGCCGCAATCGCTTCCAACGATTTATACGGCAGTCCTTTGTGAATCATTGCACGAACGTCATTGACCGAATGCACGTGCCTCTTCAACACTGTGGTTCCGCCCAATGTTTTAAATAATTGCTCAACCTGTTGCATCGGCACCCCGTCTTCCCATGGTGGCAAAATAATACCGCCACTTGGCAGTTATGTCAACGTGCCCTGTTCGACTGGGGCAGGCTATCCTGCCTGATATGGTCCCATCAAGTCACGTCCCTCGTGCTCTTGGCAGGAAGCGCAGGAGATGTCTTGGATCGCGCATGTCCAGTCCAGGGCCTTCAAAGACCATGGGTTGCGCGAGCATGCGAGACACCCGCAAGCACAGTCGTCTCTTTCTCTACTCCCCCTGAATCGGGATATACATGATGTTGCCTTGGCGGTTTACGAGCAGGAGCGCGAGGTCGGTGGGTTTGAGGGGATCGGCGAGGCGTTGCAGGATTGAAAAACTGTTTACATGCTGTCGGTTTAGTTCCAACACGACGTCCCCCGGTTGCAAGCCGGACACTTCGGCGAGACTGCCCTCCTCGATGTCTGTGACGACGACGCCATTATTCACCGGCAAATCCATCTGCCGGGCCAAGGGAGGCGTCACGTCATCAAAGACCACGCCCGATAATGGATGGGCGGTCGATGCGGCCGACGAGGCCGCCTGGCTTTTCTTCACCCGTTCCCGCGGCGCTTCCTGAATGACCAACTCGGCTTGGTACTGCTTTCCGTCCCGAATAAGGTCCATACGGTGCTTGCTGCCGATCGGCGATTGCGCGACGAGGTTCCTCAGCTGGCCGCTGTCCATAATCTCTCGCCCGTCGAAACGCACGACGACATCCCCTCGTTTCAGGCCGGCTCGTTCGGCAGATCCCTTCGATTGCACATCCGTCACGATCGCGCCTTTGACGTCCGGCAGGCGAAAGATTTTCCCCAGCGGAGGACTCACGTCTTGCGTCGAGGCCCCCAGGAACCCTCGCACCTCGCGGCCCGTCTTAATGAGGCTTTGCATGGCCGCGCGGGCCATGTTGCTGGGAATCGCAAACCCGACTCCCACGCTGCCGCCGGTCGGACTCGCAATGGCCGTATTGATCCCGATCAGCTCACCCTGAATATTGACGAGCGCGCCGCCGGAATTCCCAGGGTTGATCGGCGCATCCGTCTGGATGAAGTCTTCAAAGTCCGCCACCCCGACATCCGCGCGACCGACCGCGCTGACGATGCCGAACGTGACGGCGCGACTCAATCCCAGCGGGTTGCCGATGGCCAACACGAAGTCGCCGACCGCCAAATGGCTCGAATCTCCCCAGACTGCGGTCGGAAGATTCAACGCCTGGATCTTCACCACTGCCACGTCGGTCTTCGGATCCGTGGCGACAACCTTTCCTTTGTATTGGCGGCGATCCGCCAAGATCACTTCCACATCCACGGCATCGGCCACCACATGGTTGTTTGTGACGATGTAGCCGTCCGGCGAAACGATCACGCCCGACCCCTGCCCATATTGCCGACGGGTCGGCGGTTCTTTGAAGAGCCCGAACGGCAAGGCTTCGTCGCTGAACGCCTGGTCGCGCACCATCACGGTCGATGCAATGCTCACCACTGCCGGAATGACCTTATTGGCGGTACCTTTGACTTGGCTCTGCAAATCGTGGCCATTCGGCATAGGGGCCTGTTGGCTGCCGGCCAGGCCAGAAACCGGAACAATTAGACAGCCCATCATGACCCAGACAACGATGTGCCTCATTACCCTGCTGTTCACCGATGCGCCTCACTTCTTTCGCCACATGTCAACCTTCTCATACGCATTTGCCCCATCGTTGCGGTCGGAGAAGAGCCGTCGGTATTCTACACGTCGAGAATATTTAGGCCAATCATATACCCATGTGTCGGCAGAAGATGTTTTTCAGCATTATCCCTGACTGGAACTTCATCGGGTATCACTGAAATCGATAAACTATGAATAGTACTGGTTGTACCATGTGTCGACGATGTTACGTTTGCTTAAAGAAGGAGGCCATACCATGATCCCACGTCAATTCATCATACTCGGTCTGTCAATCTTGCTTCTGGTTTTTTCCCCTGGCCGTTCTCACGCAGAAGAACCCCAAAAGCCGTCAAAGACTTTGCTGGATACCGCGGCGATTGAGCGTGAAATAGGGAAAGCCGGAGAAAGTAAGGGCGACGTGTACAAAATTTCCTTCCCGCGTAGCGATCTCAGCGTGACCGTCGAAGGCGTCAAGGTGAAGCCAGGACTCGCGCTCGGAAGCTGGATGGCATTGAGATCGACAGCTACGACCACCATTGTCGATGGAGATTTAGTTTTAACCGAAGATGAAGTCTATCCCGTACTCCGTGAGCTTCAGCAACAGGGCCTCACAGTCACCGCTATCCATAATCATCTGCTCCAGGAGTCGCCGAGGATCATGTATCTCCATTTCTGGGGAGAAGGCGATGCAGTCAAACTAGCAGGCGGCCTTAAGCAGGCGTTACGCCAAACCAAAACACCAATGACTGCTCCTACGGATGAAGGTACCACGGCCGAGGACGCTTTCGATGCGGAACAGATTCAGCACACGCTTGGTCAAAAGGGAACTCTCAAACAGAGCGTGCTCCATGTGTCGGTGCCGAGGCCGGAGAAGATTACCGTGCATGGGGTAGAACTTCCGCCCGGCATGGGAATGGCCACAGTCATGAACTTTCAAGCAGCCGGCGATGGGAAGGTGGCGGCCACCGGCGATTTCGTCATGGTCGGCGAAGAAGTCAATCGGGTGGCTCGGGCGCTGGCAGACCATGGGATCAAAGTCACGGCTCTTCATAACCATCTGATTCACGACTCTCCCGATCTCTTTTTCATGCACTTCTGGGCACAGAATACGCCGGAGAAGGTCGCCCAAGGCTTGAAGGCCGGACTTGATGCAATGAAGAAAAAGTAATATCGCGGAGTGTGATATGTCGGTGAACTGGATGCTGAATCCCCTCATGTCCTGGGCGCATACATAATGACAATCATGCCGCCCAAACAGAGAATGGCTCCTATCGTGTCATAGTGATCTGGTCGAATTCCGTCGATCCCCCAGCCCCATAAAAGCGACAGCACGATGAACATGCCACCGTACGCCGCATAAACCCGTCCAAAGTGAGCCGGCTGTAAGGTTGGAATGACGCCATACAGGATCAGCACGACGGCGCCGATTGCGGCGTACACCCACGGTCGGCCCTCTCGAAGCGCCAGCCATATCAAGTACCCGCCGCCGATTTCGCACAAGCCAGCGAGCACAAAAAGGCCGATAGAAACAGGAAGCGACATGGTTATCTCCTTTGCTCGACGCGTTCGTGTTTACTAAATAAGTTCTTGCAGGCTATTCAACAGGCTGCAACGATCAAAACCATGCCCTCAACCCGACCACAAATCGTATCTGACTCGGGTCTCCACCCTGTTGGCGCACCACAGTAGCCGTTTCGCCGAAGCTTCGGTCGAATGACGTGCCGATATATGGGGCGAACTTTTGCGTTTGACATATCTCAAAGGGTTGCGGCAAACTATCACGCTATGAACGGTTGGATACTTGCCAATGTTAGGATGCGGTTCTTCTGTCTGGTCTTGCTTTTCGCCCTCTGCC
>JBKKBQ010000118.1:0-3606 GCA_046714015.1 Nitrospira sp. | reverse complement strand
ACGGGCGCGAGTCGGTGAGCGCCCAGTGTCTTAGCGGCGAGGCGTAATTCTTCTCACCCACCCCCCCCGAGCTGCTTTGGCAGCTGTTGCCCGGTGATACGTTGAAGCCTTGAGCGATGCGAGAACGATGCTCGCAGGACTTTTTCAACATCCTGCTAATGAGCTAGGGTTCCAAAAGCGGCAAACAATCGTCCCGCAAGATAATAGGTACCCTGAGAGTCGCCCAAATGTTTGCGTCGCAAGAAGTCATTGAGAATCCGTCCATCAGCGGATTTGTGTGTGTCGGGGTGCCTGAGGTTCATCCGATAGCGATCAATTCCTGCTGAAACTGAACTGACGAACACCACGGTCCCATCGAGGTCCACCTTCTCGACGACACCGACATGCGTGAGCGGGTCGTTCGGCAATCCATCGCGGTTGAAATCCCAGGTGTTATGAAAAAAAACTAGGTCGCCCGGATGGACGATCGGGCCGTAATGAATCCGCCCATGTTCTACCACATGGGTAAAAATGCGCCCGACGCCGTTGCCCCCATCCAACTCGCCCAGCCCATCATACAAGTCCATCAGCTGCGAGGCGTAGACGCCTCGAACGAAGCCGGAGCAATCCGGAGTATAGTTCCGGCCATCCACCTGAATGCGGGACTGTCCGACAAATCGCACGGCTGTCTTTGCCAATGCCGCCTGCCGCGGGACGGCCTTGGCCATGGCACAGCAATGGGCGCCGCGTGTACCCATGGTGGGCATCACCCTCCTCTCATCCTGTAGCGGCTGACGTCCGCTCGCGGCACACCCACCGAGCGTGCCTGCAACCAGCAAGACCATGAGACCGATCACCAAAGAGTGCCTGTCGTTGACTGAGCTCATGATGCTTCAGTATACAGACCAACTGCTGTAAGACAACAGCGCGTGCGGTTCAGTTACCCTCCCGCGCTCCCCACCGGTCCACCCGGTTCGGTCATGCGCCAAGGATCAAGCAACTCGGCCAGACGCTTGTCTGGCAGGACTTTCTGCTCTTTCGCCAACTGCCGGACGGTCTTGCCGGACTTGTAGGCGTCCTTCGCAAGTTTTGCCGCGGCTTCGTAGCCGATCTCCGGAGCAAGAGCGGTACACATCGCCAGGCTTTCTTCGATCAGGCTCTTGCAGCGTTCTTCATTGGCCTTGATGCCTTCAATGCATTTGGCGGCAAAGTTGTTGGAAGCCGTGGCCAGAAGTTCGGTGGATTGCAATAAGTTATAGGCCATCACCGGCATCATGACGATCAGCTCGAAATTAGCCGCCTGGCCCCCGACCGTCACCGTCACATCGTTCCCAATGACCTGCGCACAGACCATCGTGACGGACTCGGCAATAACGGGATTGACCTTCCCCGGCATAATCGAAGAACCAGGCTGCGTCTCGGGCAGATTGATCTCGCCAAGCCCACAACGTGGCCCGGAGCCGAGCCAGCGAATATCATTGGCAATTTTCATAAGACTCACGGCCACTGTACGCAGACACCCACTGGCCTCAACAAGGGAGTCCTGCGCCGATTGCGCTTCGAAATGATTGGTGGCTTCTTTGAACGAACAGCCGGTTTCCTTTGAAATAATGGCCATGACTTTGGCGGAAAATTTTGGGTGGCAGTTTAAGCCCGTGCCGACGGCGGTTCCTCCCAACGCCACCTCGCTCAAGGCTTCCTGCGCCCGTTGGACACGCTGAATACCGAGCTCAATCTGGCGAGCATAGCCACTGAATTCTTGGCCGAGGCGGACCGGCGTGGCATCTTGAAGGTGCGTGCGCCCGATCTTCACGATCTTGTCGAACTCCCTGGCCTTCCCCTTCAACGCGTTGTGCAGCCGAGTCAGCGCCGGCAGAAGTTGCTGTTGCATCATCTCCGACGCTGCGATGTGAATGGCCGTGGGAATCACATCGTTGCTCGATTGGCCAAGATTCACATGGTCGTTCGGATGGACGAGCTTGCTGCCGCGCGCGCCGCCCAACAGTTCCGTTGCTCGGTTCGATATCACCTCGTTTGTGTTCATATTGGTGGACGTCCCGGATCCCGTTTGAAAAATGTCGACGGGAAACTCGGCATCCAGCTTGCCGGCGACCACTTCGGTTGCCGCCTGCTTGATCGCCTCCGCCGGCTTTTTGTCCAAGAAGCCAAGGGAGAGATTCACTGTCGCGCCAGCCCGCTTGATCATGCCCATAGCCCGAATGACGGCTCGCGGCATGCGGAGGGAGCTGATCGGAAAATTTTCGATGGCACGGGCTGTCTGCACTCCGTAGTAAGCCTCGGCTGGAACAGCCAGTTCCCCCATAGTATCTCGCTCAGTTCGAGTCGATGCTGACGGCTGGTTCTGATCCTTTTTCATGCACAGTGCTCCATCTGTAAGAGGTTCCAACTCCTTGCGGGCGTCATGATAAACTCAGCCCGCCGACTTTCACAAGAGCATGCTTCACATGATCCTTCGGTATGTCCTAACGTATATTAGTGATGAAGAAATCTGGGAGGTAGTGATGCAGGAGCGGAGTATCGACAAATAACAAGGCCCGCCTGGGGAGGCGGGCCTTCACGACCATCGTTCCATTCTGCTCTCAGATCATTAAGTTCAAGCGATGTCTCCCTCGACTCCTTTAGCCGTACTCGTTTCTGGTTGGAACAGGTACGCTGGTTCACGTTTGGCGTTGCTGAACACATGCAGGATATCGATCCCCATCCCTGTCAATGCAAGACACCATCCACCGACAATCAACCACCAGGCCAAGGAAAACACGTCCGAAGGCTGGTCGAAATTGAAGACGGCCACGACACCCCCGAGTGCCAGCATCATTCCGACCGTCACCAGCGAATAGCTGAGAGTTTTCATCTTCGCCTCCTCAAACATGTCAGGTGTTTGAACACATTCGACAGTTCATTGGAGAACCTACACTCTTCCTCTTCTGCATGAAAGTTAATAACATATTCTCTGCATGTGACCATGACCGGCCTCGGCGAGAGGTATGATGACCCTGACGGGACTCTACTCGTTTCGCTGAAATACACAATCCCGCTAGAAGCCCCTGTCGAGTAGATCCAATCAGGCCTTCATGGTGAATGGACCAAATGACCCGATCAGCGAGATCGATCATATCCACTCGCAAGCCAAGAGAGGCCGTTCGAGCTCAGTCGCTGGTAACGGTGTCCCGCCGGACATCGCTTCAGGCAGTGGTGTGGTAAAGAACTCGTGGGAACTCAGGACGCAGTGGCCATGCCATGTCCCATCGTGTAGCTCAAAGACATACGCAAAAGGCGATCAGACCTTATATTTACACAACACAATGACTCCCGCCCCATTAGCCCGGAGACCAGTCGACCGCAGGGTGTGGTTGTCGTCATTAGCAGCGAAGGAGAAGACGGCGTAGCCGGCTCGAACGAGCTATGCCCCTATCACTCTTCCGGCAGGTTGAAGGTTCCTTGCCTGAAAAACATCGCCATCCGCTTGGCCTCAAATGGACTCAATATGAGGCGATTCGCGAGCTGGACCTGACTGTCCGGCTGACCCTGATCACAAGATTGATTTACTCACAATTGGGAACGATCTCTTCCTTCGTGCTCGCCACAGGGCAGGTATTGGCATAGGAA
>JBKKBQ010000117.1:0-3828 GCA_046714015.1 Nitrospira sp. | reverse complement strand
AGTCATGCAGGGGCATTCCTGATGGCAGCCGTTTGTTTCATGGTCACCATGGTCCTGTACTTCGTGGCCACGGTGTCCTTTCTTGCTTATTTGTTGCGACGCTCCGAAGCCTTGTCGAACGTGTCATTGGCAATCACGGCGGGCGGCTTCATGTTCCATACCATTGGTCTCGTCATCAGAATGGTCAATGTCTCATCATCGGCGCCACCCAGCTTTTCGGACGCCCTTTCGTTTTTCTCCTGGATGATCATTCTTGTGTTTGTGCTCGTCGAGTTCCGCCATCAAATTCATGTGCTTGGGTCTTTCATGGTGCCGTTAGCTTTGGTCTCGTTGGTCTCGTCCGCAGCCCTTCCGGAAACGGTCCCCACGCTTCAGCCAGTGTTTAAGACCTTGTGGTTTCATGTCACGCTCAGCATGTTAGGAACGGTGGGATTTACCGTCGCATTCGTGGCAGGAGTGATGTACCTGATTCAGGATCGACTCCTCAAGTCGAAACAGTTCAATGTCCTCTACAGCAAACTCCCGGCACTCGACTTTCTCGATCATCTGAATCAGCAATCCATCGTCTTGGGGTTCCCTTTGCTGACCTTGGGGATCGTCACGGGAGCCATCTCAGCCGAGTTTGCGCGTGGATCCTATGTCAGTTGGAACCCCGAGCAAATCATGGCACTTGTCACCTGGGTCTTCTATTTCGTCGTGTTGCTGGGACGGCTGACCGTCGGGTGGAGGGCGAAGCGCGCGGCCTACCTGACGGTCATCGGGTTCGCCTGTGTCATTCTCACATTAGTCGGCGTGGTGCTGAAAGAAACCTAGTCCTTGGTCGAGATATGCGCGTGATGGTCCCATGCATCTGATCGTCGTAGGGTTGAGCCACAAGACGGCTCCGGTCGAGATCCGAGAGCGACTGGCGGTTCCCGAAAGCCGTCTTGGCGAGGCGCTTACTCGCCTCTGTTCGTATCCAGGGGTCAAAGAAGGCATCCTGCTCTCGACCTGCAATCGAGTCGAGGTCTACTCGGTGGTCGATGACGTTGAATCCGGATATGGACGTATTCAGGAGTTTCTTGCCGACACCCATCTGTCGTTGTCTTCCGAGCAGTTGACCCCCCACCTCTATTGGCATACCAGCGATCGAGCGATCGGTCACTTGTTCAGAGTGGCAGCCAGTCTCGATTCGATGATCATCGGCGAATCTCAAATCCTGGGACAACTCAAGGATGCGTTTGAAGTTGCGCTAGCCCATAAGACGACCGGTGTGATCATGAACAAGGTCGTCAAGAAGGCGATTTCAGTGGCAAAACGCGTGCGGACCGAAACAAAAATTTCGGAGATGGCGGTGTCGGTCAGCTATGCCGCCGTCGAGTTGGCCAAGAAGATCTTTTCGAATCTTCACGAGAAGACGGTGCTGTTGGTCGGTGCCGGTGAAATGGCGAAATTGGCCGCACGCCATTTGATCGCCAACGGTGTGGGGCATGTGCGTATCACGACGAGGACTCCACAGCATGCGGTTGATCTCGCCGACAAGTTCGGTGGGACGGCAGTCCCATTCGATCAATTCAAGGATGATATGGCCTCGGCGGATATTGTGCTGGTTTCCACCGGGGCCGCCCATTATCTGATCGGCGCCGAGGATGTGCACCGGGCAGTCGAAGAGCGCATGAACCGTCCCATGTTCTTGATCGATATTTCCGTTCCGCGAAACATTGATCCGGCCGTTCGTCATGTCGACAATGCGTTTCTCTTCGATATCGATGATCTGAAACAGCGAGTCGAACAGAACCGCGCCGAGCGCGTGCAGGAGGCGGAGAAGGCTGAGCGGATGGTGCTGGAAGAAGTGACGACCGTGCTGGACTGGATGAAATCCTTGGAGGTCACGCCGACGATCGTCGCGCTCAGGAACCGTGTCGATGACATGAAGCGGGCCGAAGTGGACAAAGTGCTCGCGCGATTGCCGCATCTGTCTTCTCAAGATCGAGAACTGGTTGAAGGCCTTGCCTCGTCGATCGTGAACAAATTGATTCATCGCACAATGGTCACCCTCAAGACCGAAGTCAACTCTTCGAGCGGTCCTGCGCTCGTCGAGGCGGCACGTCGGTTTTTTGCTCTCGACCGGGAATCTCCGTCCGTTCCTCAGATTGAGACCCATACGGAGTCGTCGCCTTATCAGATCGAGAGCGCTACAGAGTCGGATGTCGAGGATCCGGCTCCGGAACCGTCAATCCATAAACGAGCCCGCTGATTGGCGGATAACGAAAAGAGTCTCCACGTGTCGATACAGACCGGCCGACGCTCAACCTTAGTGCTTGGGACGAGACGGAGCAAATTGGCGCTCTGTCAAAGTGAATGGTTCCAATCCAAGGTGCAGGAGGTCGCGCCGGAGGTCAGGGTCGTGCTCAAGAAGATTCAGACGTCGGGCGATAAGATCGTCGACGTGCCGTTGGCAAAAATCGGGGGGAAAGGCTTGTTCGTCAAGGAAATTGAAGATGCGTTGCTCGCCGGCGAGATTGATTTCGCCGTTCACAGCATGAAGGATGTTCCAGCGCAATTACCCGAAGGGCTGGCCATTCTCTGTATTCCTCCGCGGGAGGATGCCCGTGATGCCTTGATCAGTCGAGAAGGATCTTCATTCAGCGCTCTCCCCGTAGGGGCAACGATCGGGACCGCAAGCCTTCGACGGCAGGCGCAACTGTTACAGGCCAGGCCGGATCTGAACATCGCGATGTTGCGCGGAAATTTGGATACACGACTGAGAAAGCTCAAAGAGGGGCTGTTCGATGCCATCGTCTTGGCGGCGGCTGGTCTGCACCGGTTGGGGTGGTCTCAGACCATCACGGAATATCTTTCCCCCATCCTTAGTCTGCCTGCGATCGGACAGGGAGCCCTTGGTATCGAAGGTCGGACCGACGATGCATTCGTGCGTTCAGTTTTATCCCGACTCAATCATCAGGCCACCCATACGACCGTGACCGCAGAGCGGGCCTTCTTGTACCGCCTGGAGGGGGGCTGTCAGGTGCCCATCGCAGGTCACGCAACCCTATCCGGTGAGCGGCTGGTCTTGGATGGTCTCGTTGCCACGGTCGATGGGAAGACCGTCCTTCACGACCGGATTGAGGGAACCAGTCAGCAGGCTCATGCTCTCGGCGTTCAATTGGCTGAGCGATTGCTGATACGGGGAGGGGACAAAATTCTCCGGGAGATTTACGGATCAGTGTGAACATGGTACGACGAAACATGGGGAAGGTCTATTTAGTCGGAGCTGGTCCCGGAGATCCTGGGCTCTTGACCCTTCGAGGAAAAGAGTGCCTTGAGCAGGCTGACGTGGTTCTCTACGATTATCTGGCTAATCCCGTCCTCCTTGCCCATGCCCAGGACCAGGCTGAGCGGGTCTATGTCGGACGGAGGGGCAAGGGGAAATACCCTGAGCAGGAGGCCATCAATCGTCTCCTGATTGAACGAGCCGGCGCAGGCCACGTGGTCGTGCGGTTGAAGGGAGGCGATCCGTTTGTCTTTGGGCGAGGAGGAGAGGAAGCGGAAGCGCTGGCCGCGGCTGGGATCGAATTCGAGGTCGTTCCCGGGGTGACCGCTGCAGTTGCCGCCCCTGCCTATGCCGGTATTCCGGTGACTCACCGAACGTTGGCCTCTACGCTGACGATTGTCACCGGACATGAAGATCCAGAGAAGCCTTCCACGGCCTTGGACTGGACCAGGCTGGCAACGAGCCAAGGTACCGTCGTCTTTATAATGGGCATGAAGAAAATTACGACCAAAGCTGCAAGGTTAATTGCCGAATGGCGAGCGGGGTCTAATACCGTTGCGATAATTAGCAGGGGG
>JBKKBQ010000116.1:0-8141 GCA_046714015.1 Nitrospira sp. | reverse complement strand
CTTCGTATCCCTGTCAACTCGCACACCTCAATGCTTTACATAGTACGCAAGGAATGCGAGCTGTCATTGTCAGGCCGTCGAAAGGGAGAGTATCTTTACGACAGAGATGGAAGCGTATCGGAGAAACAACTATGATGGCACTATTCGCTATTTTTGAGAGGTCAGGGCAACTTGTCTGAACGACTCGACAGCGATCAGGCCAATTCTAGTGTTCGTCGACCTCTGTTAGGACGCATTCTCGGGGAAAAGTTCAACCTCTTGGACTCAAAACTTGAGGAGGCCTTAGCCTACCAGCAGGAGAAAGGCGGCCTGCTGGGAGAGGTCCTGTTGCATTTGCGCTTGCTGAGGGAAGAGCAAGTGCTGGAGGCTCTCGCCCAACAATTTGAGATATCCTGGGTGCCCCACCTCGACACCACCCAGGTGGACCACGAGCTGATCAAGAAGGTTCCCATCGCGTTTTGTCGACGATACCGTGTCTTGCCGCTTCGCTATGAGGAAGGGGTCATTCTGACCGCATCGACCGATCCGCTGGAAACCGTCGCGCTTGACGATCTTCGCTTACTGTTGGGCAAGCCGATCAAACCAGTGTTGACGACCAGCGTCGTGCTCCTGGCCTGCTTGAACCGAGCCTACGACGAAATTGCCAACCCGGCCGGCGCGGAACAAGTGATGGAAGACATCGCGGCAAGCGAGAGTCTCGATCAGCTGGCACACGAGCTGGACGAGCCACAAGACTTGCTGGATGCCACCGACGAAGCCCCGATCATTCGATTGGTCAATTCGGTGCTGTTTCAGGCCGTTCGACAGCGGGCGAGCGATATCCACTTCGAATCGTTCGAGCGAGGGTTGGTGGTCAGATATCGTATCGACGGCGTCCTGTACCCGGTCTTGACGCCACCGAAACATTTGCAAGCCAGCATTATCGCACGCTTGAAGATCATGTCCGGCCTCAACATCGCTGAGAAACGCTTGCCGCAAGACGGCCGGTTTGGCATACGAACCTCCGGGAAAGACGTCGACCTTCGGGTCTCCGTGCTACCCACCTCGCACGGTGAGCGAGTCGTGTTGCGACTGCTGGAGAAGGAAAATCGCCTCCTGAACCTCACCGAAATGGGCTTCTCGAAAGAGCGACTTGCCGTGATCCATCAGCTGATCCAACTCGCTCACGGGATTATTCTCGTCACGGGTCCGACAGGCAGCGGCAAAACCACGACCCTCTATGCCGCCTTGAGCCACATCAATGCGCCGGACAAGAACATCATCACGGTCGAAGATCCCGTGGAATACCAATTGCTCGGCATCGGACAGATGCAAGTAAACCCAAAAATTAATTTGTCGTTTGCCGCCGGCCTGCGCTCGATCCTCCGGCAAGACCCCGACGTCATCATGATCGGCGAGATTCGCGACCGCGAAACGGCGGAGATCGCCATTCACGCCTCCCTCACTGGACACTTGGTGTTTTCTACGCTACATACGAACGACGCGGCGAGCGCCGCCACCCGTCTGATCGATATGGGGATCGAGCCGTTTCTCGTCGCCTCCTCCGTCGTGGCCGTCCTCGCCCAACGGCTCCTGAGAAGAATCTGTCCGGACTGCAAGCGCTCCTATACTCCAAGCGAGGAAGAACTCAGTCGCTTGGACGTCGCGCCACGTTCCAACGTGACCCTCTTTCGAGGAGCCGGGTGCGCCGCCTGTTCCCAGACCGGCTATCGCGGGCGCACCGGTATTTTTGAGCTCATGGTGCTCAACGACGACATCCGGCGGCTCATCGGAAGCAAAGCCGACTCGACGGCCATCAAGCACGCCGCGATCACCAACGGCATGGTGACGTTGAAACAGGAGGGTGCCGACCGAGTCCTCCAAGGCCATACCACGCTGGAAGAAGTCATGCGGATCACGCAACAGGAAATCGACGTCGAATAATGCGGCACCGATGCGCTGACCGCCTCCTTCAGTCGGTTCAATCGTGGCCGGTCCCACAACGGTCGCCCCGGCCCGATGCCTCCGGAGTCTGCTGATCATGCCGGTCTATCAATATCAGGGCTACCGAAACGACGGCGGAGCCGCGACCGGGATCATCGACGCGGAGAACGCCAAAGTCGCTCGACTCAAGCTGAGGAAAGAGGGCGTCTATCCGACCGATGTCGTCGAACAAGGCCAAACACCGAGTCGATCCCAAGAAAAAACCCGCAGCCGCTCGGAGCGATCCATTGGCCGATCGGCCACCCTCACCTCAAACGACCTGGCCCTGATGACCAGGCAGTTCGCGACATTGCTCGTGGCCGGGCTCCCGTTGGTCGAAGCCCTTGGCGTCTTGGTGGACCAAGCCGAGAAGAAACCCATCAAGGCCCTCCTGGCCGATATCCGGGAACAAATCCGGGGAGGGAAAGCGTTGAGTGCCGTCTTGGAGACGTACGAGAAGGACTTCTCTCCGATCTATGTCCACATGGTACGGGCCGGCGAGGCCAGTGGAGCGCTGGATCAGATCTTGTTCCGGCTCGCAGAGTTCTTGGAGAAACAACTCGCCCTGAGGAACAAGGTCACCAACGCGATGCTCTACCCCATCATCATGCTCGTCATCGGGTCGGTGATCCTCTTTTTTCTCATTACGTTCGTCGTCCCCAAGATTACGCTCGTGTTTACTCAACAGAAACAAGCCCTGCCATGGCCGACGGTCGCCTTGATGTCGGTCAGCCAGTTCTTTGCCGACTACTGGATGGTGTTGGTCGGGCTGGTACTCGGAGGCCTCTATGTGACGCGGCGCTTCATTCGGACCGGAGCCGGTCGCATGATGGCGGACCGGTTCATCCTCAAGTTTCCATTGATCGGAGACGTCGCGCGGATGGTGTCGATTTCCAGGCTCACCAGCACCCTGTCCACGATGTTGACGAGCGGAGTCCAATTGCTCGACGCGATGGATGTCTCGAAGCGCGTCATGAACAATCGGGTGCTTGAAGAAACGGTTGAAGCGGCACGGCAGAACATCCGTGAGGGGGAGACGATCGCCGATCCGTTAAAGCGGAGCGGCGAATTTCCCGCCCTGGTCACCCATATGATCGCCGTCGGTGAACGGAGCGGTGAAATGGAGGAGATGTTGCGTCGGGTGAGTCAAATCTATGACGGTGAAGTGGAGCGGGTCATCACCCGCTTGACCTCGCTCATGGAGCCGATCATGATCCTTGCCATGGGCGCCATCGTCCTCTTTATCGTGGTCGCGATTCTCCTGCCCATCTTTGAAATGGGTCAGATGATCCGTTAAAACAGTGCTGCGTGACGAGCGGAAAGGAACAGGGAGGCACTCGATGAGCGAACAAGAGCAGATCCCACATCGGCAGACGACAACGTGGAGACGGAAGCAGAGGACTTCCTTTCTTCACCCATCATCCATTACCCATGACCCATCACCTCGTCATCGCTACGATGATCGCGGCTTTACATTCATCGAGATCATGGTCGTCGTGGCCATCTTGGCTATACTTGCGGCCCTGGTCGTCCCGCGCATCATGGGCAGGACGGATGATGCCAAGCGCACGGCAGCCAAAGTCCAGATTCGAAATATCGAGGGGGCGCTACAGCTCTACAAACTGGATAACGGGGTCTATCCCACGACTGAGCAGGGTCTCAAGGCGCTCATTGAAAAGCCCTCCGTCGGTGTGGTCCCGAAGAAATGGAAACTCGGCGGGTACCTCCCGAAACTTCCGGAAGATCCCTGGGCCAATCCGTATAAGTATCTCAGCCCGGTCCAAAAAGGAGATTACAAAGTCGAGTATGAGATCACCTCCCTCGGGACAGACGGCGAGGTCGGCGGTGAGGGCGTGAACGCCGATATCACCAATTGGAACCTCGACAAGGAATAGGCAGTCAATGGTCACGGGTTACCGGATAAGGAACATTGGGCATTCCGTTCAAGCGCGACGGCTGCTCTCCGCTCAGTCCTCAGTCCTCAGTCCGCAGTCCGCAGTCCTGACTCCATTCCCCTCACCCCTTACCCCTTACCCTTCACATTCTTCACCAGGCTTTACTATTTTGGAAATGCTGATCGTCCTGTTTCTCCTGAGCGTAGTCGTGGTGGTCGTCCTCCCTCGGATCAGTCTCGAGGAGGACCTGAGCTCCACCGGACGGAAACTCGTCGGTGTCCTTCGAACCTTTCAGGGACTGGCGTCCACGAGTCAAAAACCCGTGAAGCTCTATCTCGATTTGGATCAGGGCACCTACTGGATGATGTCAGTGGAGGGTAAGGAAGAGCGGATTCCGCACGATCCCGCCTGGAAGTTACCTCGTTCGCTGCCTGACTCGATTCGATTTACGGAAGTATCCATCGGGCAAGACAAACGTTTTACCGGACGAGTCGACGTGTCCTTCTTCGCCAACGGGCGGATTGAGCCGGTCACGATGTATCTGATGGATGACAAGAAGAATCTCTTGGGCCTCGCCGTCGATTCTTTAACGGGAGGGATTCGGGTCAGCGACGAACGGCTCGACCCTCCACTAAACCGCATCATCCCCGACCGAGTCCGACTTCTGTTGAAGCCGAAGCAAGCAGGAGCGCCGCTGAAGGGGTTGTTTCCAACTCAGCAGTAGATCGTGATGGCCCGAACGCTATACCGAACCGAGTCCGAGGAAGGTGGATTCACACTACTCGAAGTGCTGTTGGCCATCGCCTTGCTGGCCATCGCACTCCCGATTCTCCTTGGCCTCAGAAATTTCGACCTGGAACTCCAGGAGAGAGCGTCCGAACTCACCGCCGCCACGCTGTTGGCGCAAGAGAAACTCCTGGAAACCGAGCTCTCGGGACAATATGGCATCGGGGAAATCAGCGGAGAGTTCCTAAACCTCCCGCTTGGGGCGCAACCCACTATACAGGCAGTCCCGAGAGCGATCGGGTACAGATGGAAGCGTACGATCGCGCCCACCCCGCTGGAGTTGATTCGGGAGATCAGGATCAAGGTCACGTGGCTGCGGGGCGAACTGGAAGAATCTGTAGAGGTCAGCACCTATGTCTTCGCCGGCCGTGCCACATTCTAAATCCAACGCGGGCTTTACGCTCGTCGAGGTCTTGGTGGCGGTGGCCTTGCTGGGCATGATCGGTGCCATGGTCTTTGGGTCGCTCGTCATGACGACGACAGCCGTGGAGGCCGGACGAGAGCACGCGGCGAAGGAGCAAACGATCAGAAGAATTTTGCGTCTCATGGCCGAGGAGATCTCCCTCAGCAAACGCAATACGCTTTACCCTTGGGTGGGAACGAATGGAACACAAGATGGGCAACCGGCCGACATTCTGGCCTTCCTTGCGATGAGTCAGGAATTGAGCACGTCGGCCGTCAAGGAAACCGAGACCGTGCGCGTGGTCTACACGCGTGAACGTGATAAGCTGATTCGGTTCGTCCGTCGGAATCTCTATACGCTGACCGATACCAATGAGTCGTTGGATCAGATGGAACTGGCTGATCGTGTCCAGTCCTTCAATATCCGGTATTATGACGACCAGAACCGGGTCTGGATCGACGAATGGCCGACGACCCTCAAAATCCCCAAGGCCTTGTTGATTGAAGTGACGTTTCAATACCCCAATGCTGCCCCATGGACGTTGCGGGAATGGGTGATGATTGGGACATCATGACCATCAAGTGGCCTGAGGCATGGCGAGAGATCTTGGCTTGGATTGAAGTGACGTTTCAATATCCCGATGCAGTTCCAAGGACGTTGCGGGAATGGGTGATGATCGGGACATCATGACCATCAATCTGCCTGAGGCATGGCGAGAGATCTTGGCTTGGACGGTAGGGGGCGTCTCCATCTTGGTGTTGTGCTTGATCGCGACCTTCCCGTACGGAATGCTCCAGGCGCGGGTCGTCGCGGAGCTCACGCGAGCCACCGGTATGGAGATCCGAGTGGCCGATTGGAACGTCGGACTCCCGCTGGGCCTTGACTGGCAGAACGTCACCTTGTCGAAACCGAACTGGACCCCGATCCAATTGGCTGCGCTGCAAGCGAAACTCGGAGTCACGAAAGCGTTGGGCGGCACGCTTGGACTCGATGTCGTCGCCAAGCTGAACGAGACGTCCTCCCCGACCGATCTTGCGAAAGGCACCGTCACCGCCTCATCTCTCTCCTTGGCAGGCCCCGTCACGATCAAGGGACAGGTTCAACACGTGGACCTTTCCAAACTCCTCCGCCGCTACGTCACGCACGGCACGCTCAACGCCGATTTCTCCCATCGAGTCGACTCAGGCCAGGCGAGCTCCACCACGATGAAAGGGGAAGGCACGTGGACGGCCGAGGCGACGGACCTGGTGATCGATCAAATTCCGCTTGGAAATGGGCGAATCCTGTCGCTCACATTCAGTCAGGTTTCGGCGGGACTGGCATGCCGAGACGTCCGCTGCGACGTGACGCAACTGAAGGGCGATGGCATCGATGGCGCCTTTACGGGCGAAGGATACCTCACCATCCAGCAGCCGATGCAACAGAGCCAAGTGAATCTCACGGTGACGGTGATCCCCGGCCCTGGATTTGCTTCGAAAGCCGGCACGCTGGGCTTCCCCTCGCCGCCTCCTGGAACGCCCATGACCGTAAAGATCGTTGGAACCTTGGCACAGGCGAGGATCGCATTGTAAAGTACAGCGCTTAGATGTCGGGTTTCGGGTTGGCGGTTGTGAGTGAGTTGACACTCGAAACGAGAAACCCGCAACGAGGACGTATTGAATGGCCATTGTGAACGAATGTGTCGGGTTGGACATCGGACAAACGGGCTTGAAGGCCGTGCGGTTCCGCCGCCGCCTGAGCGGGCGAGAAACGATCGATTATTTCCAACATCCCTTGCCGTTTTCCCGTCCCGAGGATCTTGAACCGGCTCGACGGGTACAATCACTGCGTGGATTCCTCTGGCGGAACGGACTCTATGGCACAGACCGGTTGGTGACGGCGATTCCTTGCCAGGACCTTTTCGTCAGAACCCTATCCTTTCCCTTCAAGGATTCGGCCAAGCTCGCCCAAGTCGTTCCCTTTGAGGTCGAGAATCTTGTTCCCATGCCGCTCGAAGACCTGGCGGTCGGAAGCCTGGTGTTGCCGCCGGGATACACGGCGGAAGGCACGCCCCAGGAGAGCAAAGGTTCGGAAGTCCTGGTCACGGCCGCACCGAGAGACAAAGTCGCGGAGCATCTCCGGTTTCTCGCCCAAGCCGATGTGGAACCCTCGGCGATCAATGTCGACGCGATGGCCCTCTTCTCCGTGACTCAATATCTGCAAGAAGAAGGAGCAGCCGTCCCGCAGGACCTGGCCATCATCGACGTCGGAGCGTCGAAGACGACGCTTTGCCTCGTGCAGGGGGGACGTCCCCTGCTCCTTCGGACGATTCTGTGGGGCGGCAACCATCTGACGCATGCCTTAGCCGTCCGCCAGGCCTGTAGCTTCGCCGATGCGGAACGTCGCAAACGGACGATGGCGGTCGATCAGGTGGATGGTCTGTTGCAGCCGATTCTCAAAGAGCTCCGCATCACCTTGCAGGCCCAGCTGGGAAACGAACGCAGCCGCTTGACCCACTGTTGGGTATGCGGAGGGGGTGCCAAGCTACAAGAGATCGGCGGGTACATCGCGCGACAATTGGGACTCTACCCGGTCGGACCTCGACAGGGGTTCGGAGCTGAAACGCCACGGGCATTTACCATCGCGTTCGGCTTGGCGATTCACCCCAAGATCATCCGGCCACGATGGCGATTCACGTCGACTTCCATGGAACTCGCGCTCGATCTCAAGAGCGTCTCCGACGCGGCCTCGTCGGACATCGTCACGATCAAACAGGACCGACGCCTGGCACTCGCTGCCGCTCTGGTCATGGTCATCCTGGCGATCGTGGATTTCTCGATTCACTTCATGCTGCACGACCAACGGGTCGCTCGGCTCAAAACTGCGCTGCACAGCCAGTATGAGCAATTCTTCGGAGCGGGTGCCGCTCCCGGAGAAGAGCTCGATCAAGCCCAATACCGCATCGGAGTCCTGGACAAAGCACTTGGTGTCGTCGATACCGTGGACGGCAAGGTGTTGCACACCCTCTCAACGTTCGTGAAACAACTTCCGCCTGGCACGATGGTCAAGGTGCGCGAGCTGACCGTCGACGGTGCGTCCATCCTCATGGAGGGGGA
>JBKKBQ010000115.1:0-4947 GCA_046714015.1 Nitrospira sp. | reverse complement strand
CATGCCGACCATGTCCCATTAGAGGCGGTGAGACGTGGAGGACTCGAAGGCCTGGCGTTCCGGATGGAATCAGACCCTGATTGGATACCCGACTTCGGTCCCCCTCGGCTGCATGAACGCGCAGGAGCGATCGCGATCGGCGCCAGACCTCCGCTGATTGCCTACAACGTGAACCTCCGCTCGACGGACGTTGACCAAGCCCGATCCATCGCCCGGGCCGTCCGCCACTCAAGCGGAGGGCTGCCCCATGTGAAGGCGATCGGGGTAGAGCTGCCTAGTCGCAGCATGGTGCAGGTCGCCATGAATCTGACCGACCACCTCGTGACGCCCATTCTGACCGCGTTTCAGACGATCACGGCTGAAGCCGCGAAGCGCGGAATAGAGGTGGCTGGAAGCGAACTGGTGGGATTAGTCCCGCAAGCGGCATTGGGTCAGGCTGCCGCGGCTTCACTGCAGCTCGATCGATGTGATCCAAGCCAGATCCTCGAAACACGAATCGCCGAGGCGATGCTCAGCAAGCACGAACCGGCGTACACCCTATCAGATTTCCTTTCCGCGGTTGCCGACGCCAAGCCGACACCGGCCGGTGGCAGCGTCGCGGCATTCGTGGGTGCCTTGGCGGCTTCCCTGGGCGTGATGGGGGCACGCCTTGGTGGACAATCGGACAGAGAACAACATCTACTTGAGTTAAGCCAGCAGCTTTATCGGCTTGTTCAAGCAGATACGGAGGTCTACAACGGGCTGATGGACGCCTACAGGATGCCCGAACACCATGCTGATCGCCCTCATGCGATTTCGATTGCGCTCCAACAGGCTACGGAAGTGCCGTTAGAAATCGCGGAGCTGTCCTGCGAGATTGCTCGGTTGCTCTATGCGTTACGCGAAGGAGCTAAGCCGACCATCCAATCAGATCTCACGGTGGGTCTGACTATAGCCATTGCAGCGGCTCAAGCAGGTCTCGTTACGGTCAATACAAATATAAACGCTCAACGAAATCAGCAACTTGTAGAAACTATGCGGCTCAGAATCGCCAAGGCCACGGAAAGTCTTGAGGAACTCAAGGTGTTGTGTTAGACTCCGGCGCCTTATTTTATTATTGAAAACTATAAGCAGCAGGCCCACGTGGCCTGAGAAAGTCGAAATTCAATCGGATGGAAATCAAGGTCTTCAATAACAACGTTGAAAAAGCTCTGAAGGTAGCCAAGAAGAAGCTCGCGGGAGAAGGTTTGTTCCGTGAGCTGAAGCGCCGCCGTTTTTACGAGAAGCCCAGCGTGAGAAAGAAGGCGAAGCAACGCGAAGCTCAACGGCGCCGTCAGAAGTGGCTGTCAAAACGAAGGCCTGAGTAGACACACCGTCAGGGGTCTTCCGCTCGTCTCACCACCCTCCTCCCCGTTCGTGACCGTATCTCCATGCGTCAGGAACAAATCCATGCCGCTATCCGCATCCTCAAGCGGGAGATCAGCCATTGGCAAGAGCCGGTCGTCGGGGTCGTAGCCAAAGAATCGAACCGCGATCCCTTTCTCATCCTCATTTCCACCCTCCTCAGTTTGCGGACCAAAGATAAGACCACAAGGGAAGCGGGCGACCGACTCTTTGCCCTGACTCGCACACCGGCCACCATGCTCAAGCTGCCGCTGAAGAAGCTCGAACGGGTGATTTATCCGGTCGGCTTTTATCGGACGAAGGCCAAAGCCATTCACCAAACCTGCCGGCGGCTAATCGACGACTACGCCGGAAAGGTACCAGACTCGATTGATGAACTGGTGAAGCTACCGGGGGTTGGACGAAAGACCGCGAACTTGGTTGTGACGATTGGATACGGCAAACCTGGAATTTGTGTCGACATTCATGTCCACCGGATCAGCAATCGCTGGGGCTATATCAAAACAAAGACACCGGAAGAATCAGAAAACGCCCTCAGGCGCAAGCTGCCGAAACAATACTGGATCACCTACAATGACCTCCTCGTCCCCTATGGGCAGAACCTGTGCCTGCCGGTTTCCCCGTTGTGCAGCACCTGCAAGTTGACTGACTTGTGCGATCGAGTGGGGGTCGCGCGCTCGCGGTGAGCGAGCGCCAGCCAGAAACGCGGGACGGGCGAGAGCTGCGGTCGGCAAGTCACGCCTGTCTCGCATCTCGCGCAAGCCTCGCTCTAGATAAACAGCTTCGTCTCTGCGTCAGCCGTTAATGAAAGGATCGCCGGCAGGCCCAACACTTCATCGACATTCTTTTCGACCACAGAACTGTCTACCCCCATATATTCCAATCCGGCGCTGCAGGCGATCAGCCGCAGTGTTCCGACATGCTTGGCATCTTGGAACATCTCCGAGATCGTCGGCACCTTTTTCTCTTTCAGCAGCCGGGCAACTTCCTCAGCCGATTCGGCATACTCCGGTGGGAAATCGATCTGATCGATCTTCCCTTCAGCAAGTTTCTTGATCGTCCAGAACAACAAGACGATAATCACGTCTTTGCCCATCGCCGCGGCCGTCATGCCGAGGGTCGCAACCTGGTGCAGCTTATCGTACGTGGCGTTGTGGGCGAAGATGACGAACTTCGGTTTCGTCGACATGCTTACTTCTTCTGCGCGCGGACTTTCACGCTGTTGACGTAGTCTGTGATCGCGGCCTCGACTTCATCGGAGGTCATGGGGCGATCATGCGTTTCGCTTTCGTCGACGACATACCGGCCATGATCCTTTTCTTGTTTGAGAATGACGGCATTCTCAGGAGTCACGTCGATCAGCATGAACCATTCTTTAGCCCCCTGTGAAATCACGACCTGTCTGCCTGCGCCCTTTCTCGTGACCTCGATGTGGAGCTCCTCGGCCGTATCGGTATACGCGTGTGCCTGAGAGACAGGAGATAGGGACCAAGCCGCCGCCGACATCGCGAAGGACAGAAGCCATGCGACCTTCGACGGCTTGTACCGATTCATACCGAGGCTCCATGCTCAGTGATTATAACCATCAGATTCGACTGCGTAAACACGAGACTGTTCTTCAAATCGCCTTGAGAGCATCAGGGCCTCAATGCTAGGATGCCGACCGATGGATTGGCTTCTTTCGTCGGTTCAGCAGTATGTCTCGACCGACACCCTCGTGACTCTGACGGTTCTCTCGGTTGTTTTCTTCGTCGGATCATTGATTGCGATCCCGTTCATCCTCGTCCGGCTTCCGACGGACTTTTTCGACACCCGTGTGCCGCGGCGTTGGATGGAAAATCATCACCCTGTGCTTCGGTTGCTTGGCCATATCGCAAAGAACGTCGTCGGGGCCATCTTTCTGTTCGCGGGTTTCTTAATGTTGTTCTTGCCGGGCCAGGGGATTCTCACAATCTTGATCGGTGTGACGATGCTGGACTTTCCCGGCAAGCGTCGGTTGGAAGCAAAGATGATCGGACAGCCCACTGTCCTGAACACCATCAACAACATGCGTCGGAAGTTCGGAAAGCCGCCGCTCACAATTGCGCCGGACCCATAAATCAGTGCTGAGGCAAAAGGACTGAGTGCTGAGATTTGCCGGACGGCTCCAATTCAGTCCTCCGCACTCAACACTCAGCCCTCGGGAAGGCCGGCCCGAAAGACCGCAACCTCCATGACATCGCTGCAAACCGACAGACCCCCCAGCCTCTATCTGATTGACGGCAGCGCCTACATCTATCGCGCCTTTTTTGCCCTACCCCCTCTGTCGAATTCCAAAGGCTTTCAGACTAACGCGGTTTATGGGTTTACCACCATGCTCCTCAAGATCATGCGGGAGCACCGGCCCAACAGTCTGGCCGTCGTCTTCGATGAAAAGGGGCCTACGCAAAGGCATGAAGACTATCACGCGTACAAGGCCCAGCGGCCTGCGATGCCGGACGCCATGAGCGCACAGATACCCTACATTCACGGTATCGTGGAAGCATTTGCGATTCCCGCCCTTCGACTGGCCGGATACGAGGCGGACGATATCATCGGCACGCTGGCTCGGAAGGCGGAAGAGGCCGACCGTGACGTGGTGATTGTGACGAGTGACAAGGATATGTACCAGCTGCTCACACCCCGCGTGAGGATTTATGATCCTGTTAAGGATAAGTGGATCGGCGAGCAGGAATGTCAGGAAAGGTTCGGGGTAGAACCAGTCCGGGTCCCTGAAGTCATGGGTCTTATGGGTGATACCATCGACAACATTCCAGGCGTGAAGGGTATTGGGGAAAAAACGGCGACAAAGTTGATCGGCCAGTTTAGGACGATCGAGGAACTGCTCCGACGTGTGGAGGAAGTGACACCGGCCCGGACAAAAACCATGTTGATCGAGCAGGCCGACAACGCCAGACTGAGCCGGCGCCTGGCCATGATCCAAACTGATTGTCCCGTCGAATTCGATATCGAGGCTCTCCAGATCACGCCGCCGCACAACGATCAGCTCGCCGAGCTTCTCCGAGAGCTGGAATTCACGACGCTGTTGAAATCCCTCCAGCCTACCTCGCCACAGGCTTCGATCCATCACGCGTCCGTGGAAAAGATCGACAGTGAAGCCGCGGCACAAGCCTTTGTCGCACGGTTGAACCAGAGCCAGACTATCGCCGTCCAATGTCTTCTCTCGGGTCCCCCTGGTGTACGAGCCGACGTGCAGGGCATCGCGCTGTCGTCCGACGACAAGACGGCTTTCATCCCGCTCGATGTGCATGCTTACATGCGGCCGATCACCGCCCTCTTTCACGAGACCGCTCGACTGAAGGCCGTGCATGACTTGAAACTGACGCTCCTGGCGTTTCACCGGATCGGCGTCACGCTCGCTGGGCCGTATTTTGACACGATGATCGCGGATTACCTTCTGAATCCCAATCGACGGGACCATCAACTCGATACCCTCGCCCTTGAACTCCTCGACCATCGGTTCGGTGCCCAGGCGAAAGAACTATCCCCGCCGACATCGTTGTTCCAGGCCGAAACCGCGTCGCA
>JBKKBQ010000114.1:0-4924 GCA_046714015.1 Nitrospira sp. | reverse complement strand
GCAGATCGTCGATCAGAAGGACAGCGATTTTGAACCCCAAGCGCTGTATTGGATGGCGCGTTCCTATGGTCATGTGGAAGGGGCGAAGCCAAAAGAGGTGTTTGCACTGCTCTGTCAGCGGTTCCCGTACACCTATTACTGCCAGTTGGCGCGCGGACATGCTGATCTGCCGGTCGCCGGGCAGACGAAACAGAATAGTTCGGTCGTCGCTGCCTCGTCCACTCAGCCTGCTTCCGAAGTCGCTCAGACATCGGTTCAGGACCATCAGGAAAGTAGTCGGATGCAGATCGAGCTCCAGCCGGCCTACCGGCGGGCGGTGGAACTCAGAACGCTCGGGCTCGAACAAGATGCCGCGCGCGAGCTTGGGGTGTTGACCGATCGGTATAGTCGTGACCCCGAGGTGTTGGCGGCGTTATCGATGATGTTGAACGAGGTCGGGGCCTACCATCATGCCTTGCGTCTGGTGCGCTCTCGATTCCGTGAGCAGTTGGAGCGCACGGGTGGAGCGGTCCCGGACGGACTCTGGAATGTGGCCTATCCAACCGGGTTGATTCCCACGATTAAAATGTCGGGAGCCCATGGGGTCGATCCGTTTCTTGTGGCGGCGATCATTCGGGAAGAAAGTCAATATGATCGGAGAGCGGTTTCTCGTGTCGGGGCGATCGGATTGATGCAGGTGATGCCTGCCACCGCCAATGCCGTGGCTCAACAGCATCGTCTTCCAAGCCTCTCTCGGGAAGATTTATTCGATCAAGACACGAATATCCGGATTGGAGCCCGGTATGTGGAGCAACTGTTTACGCAGTTTGCCGGTAACGTGGTACAGACCATCGCTGCGTACAATGCCGGTCCGATCGTGGTAGGAAGTTGGGCGGCGGCCTCTCGGGGGCGGAGCGAGGATGAATTCGTTGAGTTGATCCAGTATCAGGAAACCCGGCAATATGTGAAACGGGTCCTGCGGAGCTATCGGGAATACCTGCGCCTGGCGGGGATTCAAAAGGCCGTTTCTTGACAAGATCTTGTGAAGTTTTTATAGTGCGCCACAATCCGTAGGGGCAATAATGAAGAGAGGTTGATTATGGCGTTGGATCGACTTGATGCATTGGAAACTCGAATTCGTGACTTGGTAAAGCTTGTCCAAGAGCTCAAACGAAAGAATGCGCTCTTAGAGGAAGAACTCAAGGCGGCTCGCCAGCGATTGGCTACACAGGATGATATGAATCGCAATTGGGAAAAAGAACGGATGGACATCAAGACACGAATCGAAAAAGTCATGAATGAGATGGAGCTGCTTGAATGTATCGAGGATCCCAAGGAGGTGGCCATTGACTAAGACCATTGATGTAGAAATTTATGGTCAACGGTACTCGATCACGGGAGATGGAGATGATGCGTATATCCGGCGGCTGGCCCATTTTGTCGACGATCATATGAAACATCTGGCGGAAGGGATGAAGACGACGACTCCGACGAAGTTGGCGGTGTTGACGGCGATCAACCTAGCCCACCAGCTGTTTGAGTCCGAGAAAAAGCGGGTCCAGGGGGAGGCGGATGTCGAACGGCGGATGGTGACATTGATGGATTCGATCGACGAACAGATGCCGACATCGCTCTTTCGGTAGCGGTGATTCGCCTTGCTTTCAAAGAGTCCCTTTGTTATCGTGTGGATGCGTGAGTGTGCGGACGAGTGGGGAAGAGTAAGATCGTCGATTGTTGACCTACTGGAAACGAGTGTTGAGAGAATCACAGAGAACGGTTTGCCCGATGGGATACGAAGAGTTAGTGCGGTGGATGCTCACGGTCTGGGTCGTGCTTGGGTGGCTTCAATCGGCCATGCGACGGCCAGTTTCTGAACATGAGGCGATCCGGCAGATATCTGCCGGACGGAGCGAGTATCTACCCTCCATACCTGTTTCGATAGCTGACCCTCTCCAATGGCTGATGTCTGGAAACCAACAGCTGAGAAAGGGCAGACAAAGAAATTTACCGGGTGTGGTTATCGTACCCTGACGATCTCTTGCGCTTCCAGGCGAGACAACTCGCGGTCTCCTAAGCCCTTCAATCCTTCACCGCACATCGTGATTCGCACCCATTCCACTCGGGCTGTGGTGAGGTGTCCGTACCAGGTTGAGCTCATTTAATCTGACTGTTTTTAAGAAGGGGGTGACTCCCATTTCTACTGCAACTGTCGTGTACATTATCCTTTCGGTGATCTTCGGAGCCGTGGTTGGTGCTGGAGTATTTGATTCCCTGCGACGACGGATGACGGGCGCCAAACAAGCTGAGGCGGAAGACTTGGCCAAGCAGGTGGCGCAGAACGCACAACGAGAAGCAGAGAATATTCTCAAAGAAGCCAGGTTTGAGGCCAAGGATCTGGTCTTCAAAGCCAAGTCCGAATTCGAGCAAGAGCAGAAGTCCAAGCTTGGTGAACTCTCGGCGACGGAAAAGCGTCTTCTCCAACGGGAAGTCGGGATCGACGGAAAGCTCGCCGCCATAGAAAAACGTGAGAACGAGTCGCGCAAGCGGGAGGCGGACTTCGCGAAACGAGAAGAAGGGCTGGCAGCCAAGGAGTCTGCTTGCGCCAAGGCCGAACGTGAGCATCGCGAGGCGTTGGAGCGGGTAGCCGGAATGACGGCCGATGAGGCCAAGAAACAGCTGATTCTCGAAATGGAATCACAGGCGAGGCTCGATGCCGTTGGTCTTGCCAAACGAACGATTGAAGAGGCGCGCGAGAATGCCGAACGGGAAGCTCGCGAGATCATTACCTCCTCGATTCAGCGGGTGGTTCGTGACTATGTCTCGGAGTCCACGATCTCGGTGGTTCAAATTCCAAACGACGCCATGAAGGGCCGGATCATCGGACGCGAAGGGCGGAATATTCGCGCGCTTGAAGCGGCGACGGGCATTGATCTCATCATCGATGAAACCCCTGAAGCCGTCATTATCTCCGGATTTGATCCGTTGCGGCGCGAGATTGCCAAAGTGTCGCTGGAACGACTGATGCACGATGGGCGCATCCATCCCACGCGCATCGAGGAGATCGTGGAAAAAGTCAAAGTCGACATCGACAAGCTGATGTATGAAGAGGCGGAGAAGATTATTTTTGAGCTGGGACTTTCAGATTTTCATCCTGAGTTGATCAAAGTCTTGGGGCGGCTCAAGTATCGCACGAGCTACGGGCAAAATAACCTCTATCATGCCCGCGAAGCGTCGTATATTTGCGGCATCATGGCGTCGGAGTTGGGTCTCGATGTCAAGCTGGCTCGACGCGGAGCCTTGCTCCATGACATCGGCAAGGCGGTCAGCCATGAAGAAGAGGGACCGCATGCCATGCTGGGGGCCGAGATCGCCAAGAAATACGGCGAATCTGCAAAGATCGTCAATGCGATCGCCGGGCATCACGAGCAGGTGGAGCCGATTTGCCCGGAAAGCGTCTTAGTGGCGGCTGCCGAAGCGTTGTCGGCGGCGCGTCCGGGTGCGCGACGGGAAGCGTTGGAGTCCTACGTGAAGCGGTTGGAAAAGCTGGAATCGCTGGCGACCGGACATAAGGGCGTGCAGAAAGCCTACGCCATCCAAGCCGGGCGTGAAATTCGCGTCATTGTGAGGCAAGAGGACATCACCGATGCCGAGTCGTTCCAACTTTCTCGCGAACTAGCTAAGAAGATCGAGCAGGAGTTGACCTATCCGGGACAGATCAAGGTCACGGTCATTCGAGAAAGCCGGTACGTGGAATACGCGAAATGAAGGTCCTCTGTATCGGGGACATCATGGGGGAGCCGGGCCGTCGGGCTGTCGCTCGCGCGGTGCCTCGGCTGATCGCACAGCACCGTATCGATGCGGTCATCGCCAATGGTGAAAATCTGGCCGGAGGTTTCGGGGTCACGCCGGAGTTGGCCGAGGAACTGTTCGACACGGGCATATCGGTGATCACCACCGGAAATCATGCCTGGGATAAGAAAGAGGCGATCGATTATTTTTCTCGTGAGCCCCGTTTGTTGCGGCCGGCGAATTATCCGGCGGGGGTCCCGGGAAACGGGAGTGTCGTCATCGAGACCGCAGGGGGGGAGCGGCTGGCCATATTACAGCTGATGGGTCGGGTGTACATGCCGACGATCGATTGCCCGTTTCAGACGGCCAAACGCGAGTTGTCACGGTTGAAGCGGGAGACCTCCGCGATCGTCGTCGACATGCATGCGGAAGCGACATCTGAAAAGATGGCTATGGGGCATTTCTTGGATGGGGAGGTGGTCGCTGTCGTCGGGACGCATACGCATGTGCAGACGGCCGATGAACAAATCCTTCCGAAGGGCACGGCGTACATCACGGATATCGGCATGACGGGACCGCTCCATTCGGTGATCGGAGTCAAGAAAGAATTGGCGATCGAAAAGTTTTTGACCGCGATGCCGCGGCGGTTTGAAGTCGCCTCAGGACCGTCCGTATTTTGTGCGGTCCTCCTTGAGCTCGATCCCCGCTTGGGAAAGGTGGTCGCGTTTGAACGCATTCGCCTCATCGATTAGCAGGCGTTGAAAAAGTCCGCCGGCTTCGTGCTCGCATCGATAAGACACTGAGCGCTCACCGGCTCGCGCCCGTCCGCAAACATGACGCTCATTCTTCTTCGCGCCGCGGACCTTGCTGGGCCTTGCCTGTGGAACGGTGCGTCTTGGCGCGCCGGGGCGGGCGGGTGAGAACGGCAGACTTTTTGAACCGCCTGCTAGCGTGCTAAAGGAGACAACTACGTACGCTCGCCCGCCCCTTTCTCCCCCTGAGTTGACCTCGAGACAAGTCCTCACCGTCTCGGAACTGACTGCCATGGTTCGGGCTTCTCTTGAAACTGACTTTGCGGAGGTGTGGCTTGAAGGGGAAATTTCGAACCTGCGCGCACCAGGGTCCGGGCATCTCTACTGCACACTCAAGGACCAGA
>JBKKBQ010000113.1:0-2939 GCA_046714015.1 Nitrospira sp. | reverse complement strand
GTGTAGCAATCGGGCGCAGGGGGAACTCATGGTCGGCTCAGCAGGCATGAATATATTAACGCGCTTCATCTTGATCATCGTGTTCATCGTGGCAGCACCCGTGACTTCGGCATTGGCGCATTCTATGTTAGTCAAGGCCGAGCCTCCACGCCGAGCCGAGCTTACCAAGTCGCCGGCACAAGTGCGACTGTGGTTCAACGAGAAAATTGAAGGAGACTACGCCTCGCTCGTGGTCCTCGATGCCCAAAAACAGCCAATCACCGACGTCAAGCCCACCCTTGCACTGGATGACCAGAAATCGATCGTGCTGCCCCTTCCCGAGCTGGCTCCCGGTAAGTACTCCGTCAAGTTCCGTGTCCTCTCGGTCGACGGCCATGTGGTTGATTCCACCTTCGACTTCACTGTAAAGGGCGACACTCAAAGGAAATGATCGAGGCCGTCGGTACGCTGCTTCGCTGTCTGCAACTCGCGTCCAACATGATGCTGATCGGGGGTTGCGTTTTTTTAGCAATCGCCGAGCCGAAGAGCCTCGAATCAGGGCCTTCGTGGCTGGCTCGTCTGAAAAAGACTTTTCCTTGGTTGGCCACCCTCCTACTGATCGGCCTAGTCGGTCTCTTGGCTACGACGACCGCGCAGGCTACCGGATCCCCTGAGAATGCCTGGAACCCGCAAGCCTGGTTGGACTTTATCCATAAGACTCGTATCGGGTTTATCTGGACCCTGCGCGCTGCAAGTGCCCTTGCTGTCCTTGTGATCGTTCTGTACATTCAGGTTGCTCCTGCTGCGCGATGGCGCTACGTCATAGGTGCATCGGCGGCGGCGCTGCCCCTGGCCCTCGGTTCTCTCGCGAGCCATTCGGCGGCCGAAGAGCAAGCGGTCTTGGCCACCGTGACCTATGCGTTGCATCTCATCGTCGCCAGTGTCTGGTTCGGCGGCCTCCCGGGCGTGATCCTTGTGGCCGCCACCACCGAATCAACTACCGACCGATCCCGTGCCGCAGCAGTGCTGAGCCGTTTTTCTGCATTGGCGCTCCCCACGATGGTCGCCGTGATCGTGTCGGGCCTCATCATCGCGAATCGCATGATTGACACCAATTATGCCGGCCTCGTTGCCACGACTTACGGTTGGCTCCTGATCGTCAAACTCACGTTGTTGGCCGTCATTCTTGTGATCGCCTCGCGCGCGAAGTCCATCTGGGTGCCGTCCCTGCGGCAGAGTTCGAGCGCAGCTGCGGCGGGCGGACAACAGCTCCGGACGTGGGTAAAGATCGAGTTCGTCCTCGCCGTCCTTCTGGTGATCGTCGCCACGCTGTTGGCCAACGCGGTGCCGGCCAAACATGACGTCATCGAGAACTGGCCCTATCCGTTCCGCTTTTCAATCGACGCCAATTGGGTCGATCCGCTTGTACGCACGATCGTACTGACCGGCCTCGTATTCCTCATCACAGCCGGAATCACCATCGTTCTCGGTCGCAAGAAACAGTGGGAGACCTCGTGGCGAATCGCTGTTCCGACAGTAATGGGCATCCTTGGACTTGGCGCGACCCTCTATCCTTTATCCGTTCAATCGTACCCGGAAACCTATCGGAAAACTCCTGTCCCGTTCGACAGCATTTCCATCGCGAACGGCGTCGATTTATTCGCAGCGAATTGCATTCCCTGTCATGGACCGCAAGCAAAGGGAAACGGTGTGCTGGCCAAAACCTTGCCGAAACAACCGGTGGATCTCCTGACAGAACCGCATACCGCGATGCACACGGCGGGTGATTTCTTCCATTGGCTGACCTACGGCCGATTCAACGGGATCATGCCGGCCTTCGGTGAGAAGTTTTCTGAAGAAGAACGGTGGGACCTGCTGAACTTCCTTCATGCCAATTCCCGAGGATATCAATCGAGAATCATCACCCCCCGGATTCTGCCTGAGCAACCATTCCTGGCTACGCCGAACTTCTCGTTCACCGCACACGACGGTTCAAGCGGAACGTTGAAAGACTTCCGCGGAAAACACACCTTGCTCCTGGTCCTCTTCTCTTGGCCGGAATCACGTGGTCGGCTCGATCAACTCCGAGCGGCCGCCACCACGATCACCGGAAAGAATACGACCATCTTGGCAGCCCCCATGACTGACTTGCCTCCGGATGAGCTCGCCTCGATCGTACGGAGCATGCCCTTTCCTGTCGTCACACAGGGTGCGCGCGAGATCTCCAGCAGCTACGCCCTGTTCCGACGGACGCTCTCCATTCCGGATCTGTTCGGCGAAGGGACGCGCCCGAAGCACATGGAATTTCTCATCGACCGCTTCGGGTACTTACGAGCACGGTGGATTCCTAATGGAGACGGATCGGGATGGACGGATATGGCCTTGCTGACACAGCAGATCACGCAACTCAATCAAGAGCGAGAACTCTTGCCTCCCCCCGGCGATCACGTTCATTGAAGGCCCGCTTATACATAGTTGACTGGCCTACCCCTGTTTGCATCAGATAAACCTCCCACGTCGTTGAGCCAGTCGACCCGCCACCACAAAGCACCCTGCCGATCTTGACTTCCAACACCTGCAGGCGTATACCTGCCCCCTTCTAAGCCGAGCCACCCATTTGCGCTGTAGGCAAGGGGTTACGTGGCCTGTCTCATGATATTTTGCTTGACTCGTCTCGAAGCTTTGTCGGATACTTGCTCACCTTTTACGGGTCCTTCCATCAGAGGAAACATATCAATCGTGGCGGGATCTTTTCTTGAAACATCGCATTCGGTAGTAGGACCCTTTCATTTAACACAAGGAGGTAGGGGACATGGCAGCTGACAGTTCGGGGCGCGGGTATGACATCTCGCAGTGGTACGACTCGAAGCCGGTGAAGATCGGCTGGTTGGCGATCTTGGGGATCGGGGTGTTTTGGGTGCTGTATCAGCGGGCGTTTGGGTACTCGCACGGGTTGGACT
>JBKKBQ010000112.1:0-29128 GCA_046714015.1 Nitrospira sp. | reverse complement strand
CTCAAGCCTGCCGATCAACGCCGTTTCTTCCGTATTCGGCTTGCGCAAAATGGATTTCATCGCTCGCATAGGCGGAATAAAGGGCGTCGAGTAGGGCTCCGTGTAGACGACTCCATACGTGCCCTCACCCTCCACTTCGATCAAGACCGCGTCCCCGTTCCGCATTGGCACGTCGGCTGAGTCCAACTTCTTCACCTCGCCACGGTTCCTGACCTTCACTCCAACCAGGCGAACCGACTGGGGATAGGCATGGGCGAATTCTTCAGTAAGGGGAGATTTCATGGGCCGATCATACACAAATTTCGACGAGTGGGGAACTACTAAGAGAGGAGTATCGGTCGAAAGTGGCCTGGGCTGTCTCAATATGGAAAGCCACATAAGACATTGATAAACATGGATAAAATGGTCAACACTCGGCCTGCCTTGTTATGATAGGCTAAGTCAGCGGTAGGAGGAAGGTGGGGGGCGAACGATGGGGACAATGGTCAGCGAACGAAAGAAGATGTTGCGCATTCCCAATCAAGTTGTCCTTCCATTCGGCTACCGGATTGCGGTTCGACAGTTATCCGATGCGGAAATGGACAAGCGCGATGCAAATGCCGATGGTATTTGGGATGATGACACGAAGACCATCTACGTGAGGAAGCGACTTCCCGTGACCCGCCGCCGATATATTCTTGCGCATGAACTGGGCCATGCTTGGTTGGACTGGCAACATCGGTATATGGACAATGGAAAGGCTAGTACCTAGCGTCCGGACCACCTCAGTCTTCTGCCAACTTCATAATGTGCCCCCACTCCCGCGGGGTGACCGGCTGAACTGAAAGCCGAGAGCCTTTCTGTAACAAGACCATTCTCTTGAGTTTGGCTTCTTTGCGCAATTCATCCAGCGCCAGAGATCTGGGAAACTTACGGACATACTTAATATCGACCATGTCCCATCTGGGCTCGGATGGTGTGCTCTCCGCGTCGTAGTGCGTATCCTTCTTGTCGAATTGTGTCGAATCAGGGTAGGCAGTGCTGACGACTTCTGCGATGCCGACGACCGCCGGTGGATCAGCATTGCTGTGGTAGAACAGGACGTGATCGCCGACTGCCATGCTGCGCATGAAATTTCGAGCTTGATAGTTGCGGACTCCATCCCAACAGGTGGTCTGCTTGGGAGATCGCATCAAGTCATCGATCGAGAATGAGGAGGGCTCCGACTTCATCAACCAATACTGTCTTGGCCTCATCCGTTCTCTCCTTTCTGCATCGAATCCTTATCAGGGCGGTGCGAGGCGGTGGACTCCCCCTTTGTGATCAAGCACATAAAGCTCGCCTGCAGCATCTTCTCCAAAGGAAGAAATTTGTAAGGATGTTTTCAGAATCACTCGTGGCTCGTTGAGAGGCTGATCTCTAGAGGGATGCTGCAATGCAAAAATTTCCCCGTGACAAAAATCTCCATACACATAGGCTCCGGCGAAGCCCTGAATGAGTCGTCCACGATAGACATAGCCACCGGTAATCGAACAGCGGCCTTTGTCATGGAAATATTCTGAAACCGGTAGTCTGAACGGCGTGGTCCGGCAATCAGTGTACGGATGAAAACAATGCGTCCCTTCCATCATGCGCCAGCCGTAATTGCCACCGCGGGTGGCCAGATCGATTTCTTCCCATTTGTATTATCCGACATCAGCGACCCAGAGGTTTCCGGTTTTTTCGTCGAATGAAAAGCGCCAGGGGTTCCATAACCCAACGGCATATATTTCCGGACGGCCACCTCCCTGGGCGAATAGGTTATCCGTCGGTATGCCATAGGCTCACCTCGATCCATATCGATCCGCAGAATCTTTCCGAGCAAGTCTTGAGGATTCTGCGCACGGTTGTCGGGATCTGCTTTTGATCCACCATCGCCGAGGCCGACATAGAAGGAGCCGTCTGGTCCAAAGACAACCATTCCGCCTTTGTGATTGGGATAGGACTGCGGTACGGTCAAGAGAATCCGTTCGTCCTGTGAGGCCCACGTTGCGGTTGCCCCCCTACGGTACTCGGCCAATACAGTCGCGCCATCCGGTTTCCTCGTGTAATTGAGGAAGAACCGTCCGTTGTGGCGATAGTCCGGATGAAATGCGAGCCCCAACAGGCCGCGTTCTCCACCGGAGAGAACTTGTTTTATGATGTCGAGAAATGGAATAGGAAGGAGGGCGTGTCCTTCCAGCGCACGAATGCGACCAGGTTCCTCGACAACGAACAGTCGCCCTGACCCATCACCGGCCTGTGTGAGAAAGAGTGGATGCTCAAGGCCCTCAGTCACGACTGGAGCTAAGGTGACGATTCGTCGTTCGTCCGTACTCTTTGCCGGTTCGGCCCATCCTGTGCCGACCAGTAAGCTAGAGACGTGGATCAGGATGAATCCCAAGGACTATCGTAACCAGAGCAGCATGTCTCAACTTCTTTCTCGTGGACGGGATTCAATAAACTCGATCAGGGCTTGATAGCTCAGCTCTCTTGTCTGACCTTTCGTCATGCTCCGACCCTCAAGGTTTCCTTCCAGCCAGATGCGATTAGAGATCGGTTTCACGGCTTCATTACAGAGAGTCCACATGTCATGGAGGAAGCATTTCGGTAAGCCAACTTGGATGCCTTCCGATTCGATGCGATCGTCCAGTAGGGCGAGGAGGTCGGAAAAGGCCTGATCGGGACGGTAAGGCAGGGGAGTAAACCCGAACTGTTCTTGGGAACGCTCCTCTTGCGCGGCCTGATCGACAAGGTCCCGCATGTACTCCTTGAGCAGGCCAATGACATGGCCGGAAAACACGATTGGCTGTCCCATGCGCTATTATCGAGCTTCTTTATGGAAGGAGCAAGGTCAGCCGAGCTTGTTGAACGGATAATACAATTTAACTGTTGGTGAGGATCATTGTGTACGGTGCAGAGAGTGAGAGGCGGTGATTGAGCGGGGGTACACCTGGCTGACTCGGTATGAGCGACGACGTTTCGTTGGCTATCTCATTTCGGCAGGGTCGGTGTACCCGCGCACAATAAACTCTACGCTTTTTCATGAGTGGCGCAAGGCCCAAATATGGCCTTAGGTGGGAGTCCATTTGGGGTAAGGAAAATGAACCGGTAGGATCTGCCGGGATCCGGCGCTCCGTTTAGATCGGGAATGATCCATGGCCCCGTAGGGATCAACCGGGCGGTCACACAGCGGTGCGCCTCTGCCACAGTGTCAGGGCCACGGAACCATGGCTCTTGATTCATCCTGCACCGGCATATTAGTTTCTATCGACTATCAAGAGAACACGATATAAGCCATTCCGAGCCTGTCGAGAAGATGATCCCCCACACAACCGAGCGGTTCGAGATCGCGCTCAACACGTCCACTGGGCACATTACTACGGCCGTGGAGGTGCCGACCGGATTCGTCCCTGTGACTGCCATCGTTCCCTTGATACGGCGTTTGGGAGAAGAGGCCCAAGCGCTTGAAGTGGCCCGTTTGAGAGATGCAGGCAAAACACCGTCGTGCCAAAAGGGATGCGCAGCTTGCTGTCGAATGTTGGTGCCCCTCTCGGCTCCGGAAGCCTTTGTGTTACGTGAATGGGTTGAGTCGCGTCCGACAGAACAACAAGTGCGAATCGCGGCACGGTTCGCGGAGACGAAGTCTCGGCTCGTGCCACAGGGTCTCTGGCAACGACTCTCAGAGCTGTGCAATGCTCCGGAGCAGCCGAACGATGATGCGCTGGAAGATCTGAATCGCGAATACTACAGCCTGCGGATGCCATGTCCCTTCCTCGAAGAAGAGGTGTGTACGATTTATGACGAGCGTCCAGCGAGTTGCCGTGAGCTGCTGGTGACCTCGCCTGCCGAGCGCTGTGATGATCTGGTCAACAATCTCGTGGAGCCAATTTCAGCGCCTGTATTGGTCAGTACGGTTTTAGGGTTACTCTGGCAAGAGCTGAGGATGTCTCCGACAAGGTTGATCCCCCTGCCGGTCGCTCTGGATTGGGCAAAAGGTCATGTGCAAGAGAATCAGCATACGTGGAAGGGCGTCGAGTTACTTGACCGCACGCTGGACAAGGCATGGCGCTTGTTAAGCCAGTCGATTTCTAGAAGCGGTCAAGATTCTGGCAGTAAAGGGTGAGGTCAGCGTTACCCAGTATGAAGAGGAGAGATGGCATGCACAAGCCCGTGGTGGTGTGTTTGGATCTTGAAGGGGTGCTCGTGCCGGAAATCTGGATCAATGTTGCGAGTAAGACCGGCATTGATGAGTTGAAGATCACCACACGCGAAATGCCGGATTACGACAAACTCATGAGGCAGCGGTTGGATATCCTGGATCGGCACGGGTTGAAGATCGTCGACATTCAAGATGTGATCGCCAAGATGGGGCCGTTACAGGGAGCGACGGACTTCTTAGCCTGGTTGCGGGAACATTGCCAAGTTATTATTCTGTCGGACACCTTCTATCAGTTTGCTCAGCCACTTATGCGACAGCTTGGCTTCCCCACGCTCTTCTGCAATCAGTTGGAGATCGACAGGAGTGGCCGCATCGTGAATTACCACATGCGAATGCAGGACCCCAAGAAGCATGCGGTCGCTGCGCTCAAAGCGCTGAACTTCTTTACGATAGCTGCCGGCGATTCGTATAACGACACGGCTATGCTAGGCGAAGCTCACGCCGGATTTTTATTTTGCCCCCCTGAGCATCTACCGAAAGAGTTCCCTCAGTTTCCCGTGACAGGTGCCTACAGTGAGTTGCAACGACAGTTCGCTGAAGTTGCTGGGTGGAGCAAGTAGCGTAGCTAGAAGATCACGAGTTGCCGCTGGCGTAAGGGCGACAAGGGATGTGGCGTTTAATCAAGTTCTCGCATACAACCGGCAGGAGTGCGTCAGTGATCGCCTGATGCCCGACTTCGTTCGTATGCCCGTCCAAAGGCCAAAAGTAGTTGGGTCGGAAGTGTTCAGTTGCTTCGTAGATCGGTGTCATATCGAGAAAAGTGATACCAAGTTCATGCTACAGTGCATGGAGGATACGGTTGATATGCTGGAACTCCGGATGAAAAAGTTGTGCGTAGTCCGGGATAAGCAGAATGATCAGAGACGCGTCGTGGGCGGTAACCATCGTGTTGATGCGTAAAAGATGGTCTTTCAAGAATTGCGAATGTTCGGCCGTTACTTCTTTCCCAGGATCGCCCATGAGGAAATGGGGATATTTGTCCCATTCAGCTTGTCGAGCCTGTGTATCATGAAGGTGGGTAATGCGCTTCGAGCGATTCTTATATTTGATTTGGTCCGCGATGGATGTGAAGAAGTTGAAGAGTCGGCTATGGCGAAGAGAACCTCCTCTCTTCTGAACTTGGCCGTCAGCTTCCCACTGAATGTTGAGGGCTGGCCCTGGCTTATCCGAAGGAGGTCCATTGAGATCGTCGAGAAAATAACCTACCACGACAATGTCCGGCGCAAATTGAAGCCCAAATTCCTTTAAGCAAATAAAGTATTGGTTCAGTCCCCAACCAGGCACGCCTGTGTTGATCGTTTCGACAGGATGACCGGTGATCTCAGGCAAGGTCGCTTCCAGTCGCTTCAAGTAGGTCTTCTCGAGGGAAATGCCCCACCCAAACGTGAAGGAATCTCCGAGCCCAAGAATTCGAATCGTCTGACCGTCCTTAGATGTATGACGCTCAATATCTCTAAAACCATCCGAGTTAATTTTGACAGGTACTTGTAGTGGACCCAGGCCCTCGAAATTCTTCACTAACTGATGGCCATAGAGTTCAGACGGCTCATACCAGCGGTTAAAATTTATCAAGGGTCTGGACAAGGGATGATCGACAATGCGCAAGCCTATCTCGACCATTCCAAAAGCTATGATCAGGGAACAGCAAGCTAATACGCTTTCTTTTATTCCTCCAAGGATGAAGAGTAAGAGTAAGGAGCTCAGCAAGAGGCCGATTAAGGGAAATTCGATGGTCGTGGAGCGAAAAACGAAGTCCCCTAATTGGAAGTTGATTCCTCCCAGGAATGCGACCGCAACGAAATAGACGGAAAAGAATAGGACTGCGCCGATCGCACCGACAGCCGTCAATCGGAAGACAAGAGACTGTTTCATGAGGCCACGGTCATCCGTTTGGTGAATGACTTTGCGGACGAGATGCCTGTTTGGCTGGAGGTGGCTTCTACAAAACTCGGTTGCTCCGACAGGGGCGTGTCATAGAAGATGACAAAAGGTGCGACACATTCTTGTCGATAAGCTGGGTAAAGAGGACTAAACCGACCATGATCTTGTGTCCATGTTTGTTTGTTCTGAATCGGCAATCAGCAGTGAGCGTGGCGACCTTCTAGAAGTTGATCCAGAGCTGAGCGTAGGCCCAATCTTGCCCGACGGCACGGCGTCCCAAGTTGTGTGAAATATACGGACCAGGGAACAGATGACCATAGCCGGTTTGAAAGGCGACCATGCCGTTCATGAAAAAATGCGTCCAGACCACATCGACTTCGTCACCGATATGGGTCGCAGTGTTGTCCGGCCGTGAGAAGACATAGACACCCTGGCTTGCCCGATACCAATTATCACGGGCATTCGCGATGTGGATGTTGGTGTACCAGAGTTCGATGTGATCGTCCTTGGTCGCGCGTGCTTGGAAGTTACCTGAGAAGCTCATCATGTTCTTCCAAGCGATGACATCCATGTATCCCATGTGAATGTGATTTGTCGGGAAGAAGTTCTCGAACGTGTTGGCGGTCTTACAGTCGCCGTAGGCCGCGTTTAAGGTGCAATTCGCTCGGCCGTCTCCGGAGGCATAGTCGAAATTGAAGGCGATACGAGGTTTCCCCGGCAAATTGAAGGCGGTGTACCCGATCCAGTTTCTTGTCGCCCACGCATTGATGTGGAGACATTTGCCTTCTCCTCCAGGCTCACCACAGAGGGCGCTGGCACTGGCAGCGGTGTCCCCCATCTGGCCAAACTGATACACCACTTCACTGGAGGCGTCGAAATAGCCCTTCTTCATGACCACCCGTCCCCCGACGGTATGGCGGGTTTGATTGCCGTGTTTTGGGGTGCCGAGACCTTGAGAAGAAATGTCTCCTCCACCAAGGTTATTCTTGTAGTAGACATAGAAGGGTTCGATGAGGAACCCGGGGACTGTCTTTATCTGATTGTACAGGATAAAGAGGTCCGCATCTCCAGCCGCGTTTCTTGCCTGACCGGTACCGGCAATGTTGGGGTTGCCGCTACCAAGGGGCGCTCCTTGTAAGAGGTCCGTTTCTGCCGTGCGAAACCAGCCGGCATGGGTATCCATGATGCTATGGCTGTACTGCACCATGATCCCGTCAAACGAGAAGCCTGTGTTGGCCCAGTCAAAGTGACCGAACAGGCTCTGGTCACCGAACACGATATACTGCCGGCCGGCCTTTAGGCCCAGGCCCTGTACGCCGGCAAAGTTTCGGATCAACATGTAACCTGCGCGAATACCCAGTGAACAGACAGGTCTTCCCCCCTGAGCAGGTGTAGATCCGCATGTATGGATAATGGGGTCTCCGTTATTTCCGGCGCCTCCGGCGCCGACCGGCGTCCCATTGCCGCCCCAGGTACGGGAATCAATGAACTCGAGATAAAAGTTGACGTCCGCGGACAGGTCGTAGCCGATGCCCAAGCGGGTCATCTGCTGGACGAATTGATCGTTGGCCTTACCAGCCAGATTATTTGGAGCAATACTGGGGGCGTTACATTGTCCAGCCGCTCCTATGCCGCCGCCGAAACAGACGTTGTTGCGGTATTCGGGTCGTACGCGGAGATCGGCGCGCATCCAGAGGTTTCTGAGGTCGAAATTTCTGCCGATCCTCGGATCGAACGGTTCGTAGGCTTCTTTTTGGGGGATACCCCGCCCGATGACGATCGGATTGGTAATCTTTTCCCCTTCGGGCAGTTGAAAGGCGGCCTGGGCTGGACTACAGAAGGCAAATAGTCCGACCGCCGCCGTCATGGTCGTGAGGAAGGCCGTCTTCCACCGTCCCCAGACTGTCGGTTGGGGAATCGCCTCTAGGGTATCCATGCGCTGAACAAGGAATGAGCCGACTCGTGCAGGTCCTTCAGCACGAGGACAATAATGGTCAACGAGATGCTTCTACAATCGTCAATGAGAGGGTTCGATGAGAGGGGGAAAATAGAGGGGAATCTATATGCCCGTGTCCTCTTCCTGAAACCACCGCACTGATCTTTTCTGGTTACGTGTGCCCCGACTTGCTCAGAGACGCGGGAGTCTCCTCCGGTTGTGTACCTGCAGCAGTAATTTCTTCTTCGGCTTCTTGCATGGACGCTTGAAAGTCCTGTTCGACCATTTTGACTTCTTGCTGAATCATGTTCAGCTCCGGTTCCACCGACTTGCGAAGATCCTCAGCCGTATCTTTAAAGCCCTTAATGGCTTTGCCGACTTGGCGTCCGACTTCAGGGAGTTGTTTCGGACCAAATAGGAGAAAGGCGATCACCAGAATAATTAAGATCTCGCCGGCTCCCAATCCAAACATGCGTCACGGTCGTAATGGTAATGCCGTTAATATCGCCCTGTCAGTCGTCACAACACATGCAGGCCTGTTACCCGTGTTTCACCTGGCCCGGTTGCGTGGCTTGGGGAGCGGCCGATGGTGGGGCTTCTGATTGGGGGCCGACCTGACTTGATGAGGCGGCCTGCGACTGGGCCTGCTGAGATTGTTCCGCCGGTGTCACGTCAATCGCGTCGGCCTCGTGGACGGACTTCTTGAAGCCTTTGATGGCTTTACCGAGACCTTCTCCTAATTGGGGAAGTTTACCGGCGCCGAAAATGATCAAGACAATGATCAAAATCAGCAATAATTCCATCCACCCAAATGAACCGAACATCGAAACCTCAGATGAATGTGATGAGCATGAACTTCGACCGGCTATGGGACCAGACTGGAGACACTCCTCACCCGTCTCAGTACGTGCGAAGGCTATAGGAAGATCACTGGACAAGTCAAGAAGAAGAGAAGGGTCCGGTGGAGTTAGAACGGTTGGATAATTCCACCGCCGAGGACATGGTCTCCGTCATAGAAGACGGCGGACTGGCCAGGACTTAATGCCCGTTGGGGCGCCTGGAACTGAATGCGGATGCTTGAGGAGGTCAACGGTGACAGAATGGCTGGTGTCGGGGGTGTCGCGTAGCGGACTTTGACCTGAACTTCGGCGGGACTCTCCAACAGATGGGACGCGAAGAGATTGAGGTCGCTTACGGTACACTCTCGCCTGCGTAGCGATTCTTCGGGGCCGAGCAGGACGGTATTGGTCGCCGGGCGCACTTGTTGCACATACAGCCGTCGTCCTGTGGCAATGCCAAGGCCCCGGCGTTGGCCTGGTGTGTAGAACGCAATTCCATCGTGGTGGCCCATCGGCTGCCCTGCTTCATCGATAAAGAGACCTGGTTTTTTCGCCTCGGGAATCTCCTTCTCGATGAACGTCCGGTAGTCTCCTTGCGTGACAAAGCAGATCTCCTGACTTTCCTTCAGCTCATCGGCTGGGAGCCCCAAGGTCTCGGCTTCTCTCCAGACATCAGATTTTGCCAGGTTGCCCAGAGGGAAAAGGAGTCTGGGTAGCCAGTGAGAGCTGAGGCGGTAGAGAAAGTAGGTTTGATCCTTGCGATCATCCGTGGCCCGCGCGAGGACCGGAGTGCCCTGATTATTCTGGAGACGAGCGTAATGTCCCGTCGCCACGTAAGTGAAGTCTCGCGAGGCGGCGAGATCCATGAGTCCCCGAATCTTCACTCTCTCGTTACAGCGGACACAGGGATTGGGTGTCGTGCCGGTGGTATAGCCATGGAGAAAATCGTCGATGACTCCTTTCCGAAAGGTGTCACGGGTATCGATGACTTCGTGCGAGATGTTGAGAAGCTTTGCAACGTGCTTGGCGATGCCGACCTTGCAACATCCTCGTTCTTGCCACTTTTTGGATGTTGCGACGGTTTCGTCCTCGTGTTCCCAGACTTGGAGGGTAATGCCGTGCACGTCGTAGCCCTGGCGGACCAGCAATGCAGCTGCGACGGAGCTATCTACTCCGCCGCTCATACCGAGTAAGACGGTTGGGCGAGTCATTGGACCGGCATTGTACCGGGAGGAGTGGACAAAGGGCTAGAGGTCTACCGCCCGAGCTCGATGGGATACTAAATCGTGGACATGCTTGGGTGACGATGGGTTTTCGTCCACCCACTTATGAGCTCCCATGTCGCACATGCCATGGAAATGGGCGCCTTCCTCGATCGAAATACCAGGTGTGCGAATATCGCCGATGAGCACGCCTGGCTTAAGGATTTGAATTGTTGCGGTGGCTGTCACCGTGCCGTTGACCTTGCCGCTGGTCATCAGGGTACCGGCTGAAAGGATGCCTTTGATGACGGCTTGCTCTCCGATAATCAGCGTTCCGGTGGTATGGACTTCGCCTTCAACGCGGCCGTCGATGCGGACAGTCCCATCAAAGTTGAGAATGCCCTTGAAATCCACCCCTTTCCCAAGGAACGTAAAATTATCGCTGTTGCTCACGTCTTGAGCCTGTTTGTCGCCTAGAGCCCACATCAGCTTTCCTTGCTCCTTGTGACAAAAACCGACGAGGCACTGTCCTCAGATAGGATTGGACAGGAGGGGATGCTCGCTCGGTGAGAAGGGGTCTCCCTCTGTTTGTTGTTATCTAGTGTATCACATGACTAGGCGGGGACCCTCCGGATGGCGGGCTCATTCGGAATTCCGACTGAATGAAGAGGCATTGCTTCACGTTGGGAGTGGGGGGCGGCTTGTTCCATCTCTAAGGTGCCATTAAAGAGCACCCCTTCTTCCATGGAGAGCATGGGCGTGGTAACTCCGCCGCTGATAATGGCGGGAGCCCGCAATTTCATCTTATCTTTGGCATGAATATCCCCCGTAATCTTCCCCTTACAGACGATGGTGCCGGCCGTAACTTTCGCTGTAATAACAGCTTCTTCGCCAACCAACAAGATGCCATCGGTGTGGATTTCACCTTCGAGCGTTCCATCGATCCGCACTGTCCCAGTGTAGGTGATGGCACCCTTGAACACGACACCTTTTCCGACAAACGCGCTGACATCTTGCCCCGCGTCGTGCCGCATAGGTTCCAGGCTTGTTCCATTGCCCTCACTGTCAACTTCGTCGGAGCGCCTACCGTCTTGTTTGTCCTTCCACATACGTTCGCCTCCTCTCACGATTTGGGATAGCGGAAACCGATTGACGCGCGGAGTCCTTCTTGTTAGGGAACATATCGGTCTGTTCCGATGTGTTATTTAGCCGTCATATGCTTAAAAAGCAATAAGATCCACTTTTTGGGCGAACGGCCGGCACCGAAATCAAAAGTAGGGCTAACCGAGCAGAGTCTCCACCACCCCATCGAGTTCGTCAGGAGAAAAATAGTGAATGACGACTTTCCCTCCTTGCTTGTGCGGGTGGATCGTCACTTTCGTGCCAAGGCGTTTTTGTAATCTGGTTTCGAGATCAGCCCACGATGAACTCCGAGAACTCTTTAATTGCCGCTTCTTTCCTACAAGGGAGAGCTCCACGAGTTTCTCTGTTTCTCTGACCGAAAGAGTTCCGGCGGCCACCATGTTGCCGATTCTGAGCTGCTCCTCCGCGGATTGGAGGCCGAGCAGGGCTTTCGCATGACCCGTTGTCAGGGTTCCCCCTTCGACGAGTTCCTGTAGCTCAGGGTGAAGATGGATCAGTCGAACAAAGTTTGCGACAGAGGAACGATCACGACCGACTTTTTCGGCAATCGCATCTTGCGTAAGGCCGAATTCATTCATCATGCGCGAATACGCCCGTGATGTCTCCATCGGATTCAGATCTTCTCGTTGGAGATTTTCAACCAATGCCAGCAAGAGAGATTCTTGATCGCTGCAATTGCGAATGACGACGGGGATGGTCTCCAGACCGGCTTCCTGCGAGGCGCGCCATCGGCGTTCCCCCGCGATCAATTCGTAGATGCCGTCACCCTTGCGGCGGACCATAATCGGCTGAAGAACTCCGCTCTCTCTGATGGACGCCGCCAGTTCAGTAAGTTCTTCCTGGGGGAAGGCGCGCCGCGGTTGATAGCGATTGGGCACAATATGCTCGATCCGTATCCGTTGGACATCGGCCGGCTCCGTTGGCTGGCTCACTTTGGAGGATGGCAGAAGGGCGCCGAGTCCTTTACCGAGGGCTTTTTTCTCCATGGGAAATAAACTCCTTAGCTAGAGTTACGTATGCTTGCGAACCGGCAGACGCCACGTTGTACAAGATTCCGGGGCGGCCATAACTCGGAGCTTCTGCGAGCGAGACATTGCGGGGGATAACCACCTGATAAACCTTACCGACAAAGTGGGACCGTATTTGTTCGGCTACCTGTCTGGATAAGGTATTGCGCGAATCAAACATCGTCAAGACGATGCCCTCTAGGTCTAGGTGTGAGTTAAACGATTGACGGACGAGATCGATGCTCCCGATGAGCCTGGTCAGGCCTTCCATCGCATAATATTCGCACTGGACCGGTATAAGAACCGAATCTGCGGCGGTAAGAGCATTGACGGTGAGAATTCCAAGAGCTGGAGGGCAATCTAGAAAAACAAAGTCATATTTCTCTTTGACCTCGCCAATAATGGTTCTGAGGTGACTTTCGCGCCCTTCAACGTTGACAAGCTCAACTTCAGCTCCTGCAAGATCCGCATTGGCCGGCAAAAGAGAGAGTCCTGGGATTGATGTCTCCGTTGAAGATTCTTGGATCGTGCTGGTCTTAGCAAGGCAACTGTAAGTCGTACTCTTTAGAGACCCTTGCTCAATGCCCAGGCCACTCGTTGCGTTTCCTTGGGGGTCCATATCGATGAGCAGGACGGATTTTCCTTCTAGAGCAATGGCGGATGAAAGATTTATCGCTGTAGTAGTCTTGCCGACTCCGCCTTTCTGATTTGCAACTGCAACGACCTTTCCCATGGAGGAACTCCTACAACGGACCTGTTCCACGTGGAACAAATGTTTGATTTAGGCTGAGGGTATAACGATGGAAATAACTCTCTGTCCATATCCTTTCTGAAGCTGAAAGGGGTATTCACTCCTCAATAACCAGTTGGCGGAAAGATCTGATCGCGGAATCGGCTGTGATGTGTAGAGAATAGCTTTCCCTCCTTGTCGGAGGAGTCTCGTGCCATCCCGGAGGATCAAGTCTTGTTTCAGTGCGCGGGCGGTCAAATAGTCGAATGATCCATATGGCAGACGTTCGCTCATGAATCTCTCTAAAGTTCCGTCGAATATATCGACGTTTTCAAGTCGAAGGAGGCCTACAATGAAATGAAGGAAGGATGACTTCTTTTTCGCTGGCTCCACAAGAGTAATGTGCATGTCCAACCTAGCAATTTTTAAAGGAATCCCAGGAAATCCAGCTCCAGTACCGACATCGAGTAACCTGGACCCAACCTTGACTTCATCAGCTTTGAGTGCGGCAAGAGAGTCCACAAAGTGCTTGATGACAATTTCGTCGTCTAGAGTAATACTCGTGAGATTGAATGATTGATTCCAGAGTTGAAGCTGCTCAAGGTACACCATGAACCGCTGTACCTGTTCAGTGCTGAGTGGGACGCCAATTTCAGCCGAACTTTCCTGCAACAGTAATGAATACGAACTCGCTTGTTCCACGTGGAACAATTACGCCTATGATCAAGTGAGGTCAATAGGAAAGGTTGGCTCGGATCGAATTTTACGAAACTACTTGTCGAGTGGGAGGAAGCTGGCGCCTGCTCTTTTCTATCGCAACCAGAAGCAAAGATATCGCAGCTGGAGTCACACCTGATATTCTTGATGCCTGGCCAATGGTTTCCGGTCTTACCCGATTGAACTTCTCTCGAACTTCCCTAGAAAATCCTGAAACTTCGTTGTAGTTGAACGTGTGAGGAATCAATTTTTGCTCAAGTTTCTTGAATTTCTCCACTTGCTGGATCTGCCGACGGACATAGCCTTCGTACTTGATCTGGAGCTCAACCTCTTCACCAATTTCATCTTCCGCCATGACGGGCATTCCAAAAACTCCTAAGAGTTCTTGATAACTCGATTCCTGCCGGCGAAGAAGCTGCGCCATGGTCATGGCAGACGATGCGTTTTCGAGATACGTGCCTTTGGTCTGCAAACGGATTTCCTTTGTGAATGGTGGTCTGGCTGTATTCAGGTGCTCGATCTCTCTTTCTATCAGATGTTTCTTCCGCAAAAACCTCTCGTACGCTTCATCGGGAATCAGACCAATGTCGTATCCAACCGGCATGAGTCGAAGGTCTGCGTTGTTGTGACGGAGAAGCAATCGGTACTCAGCTCTCGAGGTGAACATTCGATACGGTTCATAGGCATCTTTCGTAATGAGATCATCGATGAGTACTCCGATATAGGCTTGGGACCGGTCTAGGATGAGAGGAGGCCTTTCCCGCAACTTCAGAACGGCATTAATACCGGCAACTAATCACTGCGCCGCCGCTTCTTCATATCCGGAAGTCCCGTTGATTTGTCCGGCGTGATAGAGGCCTGCGACAGGTTTCGTCTCGAGGGTTCGGTAGAGTTGACGAGGGGGAAAATAATCGTATTCAATCGCATAGCCGGGTTTGAGTATTTTGGCCTGCTCTAAGCCAGGAATTGTTTTCAGCATAGCGGCCTGCACATCAACCGGCAAGCTGGTTGAAATACCGTTCGGATAAAATTCGATTGAGTCGAGGCCCTCCGGCTCGATAAAAATCTGGTGACGTTCCTTCTCAGCAAAACGCACGACCTTATCTTCGATGGAAGGACAGTATCGAGGTCCGGTAGATTCGATGAGGCCGCTGTACAGGGGCGAGCGGTCGAGATTCTTTTGAATGATGTCGTGTGTCTCTCGACTGGTATAGGTCAAGTGACAGAGAACTTGTCTGGTCGTGATGTGTTGAGTCCGATAGGAGAAAGCGGGTGGAGGAGTATCACCGGGCTGAGGAATCATCACCGAGAAGTCAATCGTAGCCTTGTCCAATCGGGGAGGGGTCCCGGTCTTGAGCCGGCCGACCTCAAATCCGAGGTCCCGCATGCAGTCCGAAAGATGTTCGGCTGAGGCTTCTCCCGCGCGGCCGGCCGGGAAATGGTTAAGCCCGATATGTATAAGACCCTTAAGGAAAGTGCCTGATGTCAGTATGACTGCCTTGGCATTGATCGCCTCACCTGCGCCCGTCACAATTCCTGTTGCCACACCTCCGGCGACGAGCAGGCGATCCACGACTCCCTCTACCAGGGTAAGGTGCTCCTGCCAGGCGAGGGTCTTCTGCATCGCCATGCGATACAGCGATTTGTCGCATTGGGCGCGCAACGCCCGCACCGCCGGTCCTTTGCTTGTGTTGATGAATCGAAATTGAATCCCGGCGCGATCCGTGTTCCGACCCATTTCACCGCCGAGGGCGTCGATTTCCTTAACCAGGTGTCCCTTGGCGATCCCACCAACTGCTGGATTGCATGACATTTGGGCGATTCGGTTCAGCTCCATCGTCAATAGCAAAGTGTTCGCCCCCATTCGTGCCGCGGCCAGCGCTGCTTCGCAGCCGGCATGGCCGCCCCCCACGACGATGACGTCAAATACTGTGGCCATCGGTTCCTCTATTTGCCGATACAAAACTCAGAAAAGATACGGTCCAAAACTTCGTCCGACGTAATTGTCCCGACAATCTCGCCCAGCGCATCAGCTGCACCTCGGAGATCAACCGCCACAAACTCGGGCTCTAGGCCTCGTTCGATCGAGGCCAAAGACTCTCTGAGTGATGCCTCGGCCCGCTCCAGCGCAACGCGATGCCGAACATGAGTGACAACGACACCATCGCTGGGTTCAAAGGACGGCTTCACAAATTGTGCGTGAATGGCTTGCTTCAACGCTTCAAGCCCCTCGCCGGTTCGAACAGAAATGGGAAGAACCTTACGCCTGGTGCGAAGGCGAAGTGCGTCGGACAGGGCCTGTACCGCTGCAGCGTCGACCAAATCAACTTTATTGACGACAAGTACATGTTCCTGAACAAAAGAAGGAAAATGGACATTCTCCAGATCCACCTTTGTCAGTTGAGCGCCATCCAAGACATGCAGGATGATATCCGCCTGATCCTGAGCCTCCTTGGACCGACGGATGCCTTCCACTTCAACGAGGTCAGTTGTTTCACGCAGCCCAGCAGTGTCGACCAACGTGACTCGCAGACCGGGCCAGACGACCGATTCTTCAATAATGTCGCGAGTCGTGCCGGGGATGTCGGTCACAATAGCTCGCTCCTCACGGAGTAAACTATTCAGCAGGCTTGATTTGCCGACATTGGGCTCTCCGGCGATCACCACTCGGACTCCGTCGCGCAGTACGCGGCCAGTCTCGGCAGTCGCCACCATCCGCCGAACATGAGCAAGCGCTTCTTGTAGACTGACGATCATCTCTTCACGCCCAACGAACGCGATATCCTCCTCTGCGAAATCGATTCCAGCCTCGAGGTGGGCCAACAGGCCGACGAGACTGGTGCGCAGTCGGTTGACTTGCCGCGCCAGTTCACCGCGGAGCTGGCGTTGTGCCACTTTGAGGCTAAGTTCTGACTTGGCCCTGATGGTGTCCAGCACCGCCTCAGCCTGAGACAAATCCAGGCGACCGTTCAAAAAAGCTCGTTTGGTGAACTCTCCCGCTTGTGCGATACGAGCTCCGGCAACGACGCAGGCCTCGCAGACTCGTTGCAGAACTAACCCGCTTCCGTGGCACTGGATCTCAACCACGTCCTCGGCAGTAAATGATCGAGGCGCCTTCATATAGACCACCAGGCCTTCGTCGACGATCTGCTCGGCCAACGGACTTGTCGTGGAGGCCGAAAGGCTACCGATTGAGGAAACAGCCGGAAAGAGAATATCGGCCAGGTGCAGCTGGTGAGAAACGAGTGTATGAAGCGATCTCTTGGACCGGAGCCGAACAACGTGGCTCGCGATGTCAACGGCATGCGGCCCGCTTATCCGAACGATGCCAATGCCGCCCTCACCGGCAGGGGTGGCAATTGCACAGATCGTATCCTCAGGCGTTCCAACGGCCGGCATGTTTACACACGTTCGAGAGGACCCATCGAGCGAAACCGACGGAGCATCACTTCTTGTCACCTTGTTCGTCCGTAGCCGGTGCTATGGCGGGAGCTCGAAAGAAAAAGCGATCTGTGACGAACTGTTGCACGATGGTGAGCACGTTATTGGTCAACCAATACAACACGAGGCCGGCAGGAAAATTGATAAACAGAAACGTCATGAGCGCCGGCAGCATCAGCATGACTTTCGCCTGGGTCGGGTCCATGGTCGTCGGTTGGATCTTTTGCATGATCACCATGCTGATTCCCATAACGATCGGCAGAATATAATAGGGATCCTGGACCGACAGATCGGTAATCCACAGGCCCAACGGCGCTTGGCGTAAATCGATGGTCATATACAGAATATTGAACAGCGAGACGAACACCGGCATCTGCAAGATCATCGGGAGACAGCCACCCACGGGATTGACCTTGTGATCCCGGTACAGCTTGATCAGCTCCTTGTTCAAGCGTTCACGATCGTCTTTGAATTTCTCCTGGACCGCAGCTACTCTTGGCTGAATGCCCTGCATCTTCTTCATCGATGTGTAACTCTTGTATTGCAGGGGTACAAACAGCAGCTTGATGATGACGGTGAGGAGGATGATCGTCAGTCCATAATTATGCGTATAGTCATTGATATAACGCAGCACGTAGAAGATGGGCTTGGCCACGGCCCTGACCATGTCCCAGCTCCCGAAAAGAAACCATCCAAAATCGATGGTATCTTCGAGCCTGATTTGTAAACTCTGAAGCGTGTCATACTCCTTGGGGCCGGCGAACAGCTGGAGTTTGAGAGGTGCCTCGGACGAATCGATGGCTAAACGAACCGCATTGGAAACGAGCTTGTCCCCTTGTTTCTTGGGAAACGCGGAGGCACTGGTCTGTGGAATAAGCGCAGAAATAAAATACTTGTCTTGTAGCGCGACCCATTTCACAGAGCCCTTGCGTTCGGTCTCGGATTCCGGCATGTCGTTTTCGATCTTATCGTCAATGAGCGAGGCCGCTCCGACAGAACCGATGAAGCCTTCTCCCCAATCCACAACCCCAAAATTCGTCCCCAACCCGACTTTCACCGCTCCTGCGACGCCGCTGGGCTTCACCGCGATGTCTACAACATAGCTATCGGCATGGAAGGTCAGTTGTTTTTCCAACTGTACGCCGGTCGCTGGATTACCGTAATAGAAGGTGACATGGCCCGTGGGGTGGCTCTGGTCCAAGGTCGTAAAGTCCTTTTCAACCTTGTAGATTCCTTCGCTTAATTCTTTTGACTGGGCGGCGTCCTCCGCTGTAACCGTCAGGGGCTCGGCAAACTTGCCTCCTTGTCGCACGAGTTGCACCAAAGACTTCTCGTCAGAACTGCTGCGATAGCGTTTGAGTTCCCAGCTAATCAGCGCTGCCCCCCGGGTGGTGAACTTCGCCCGATAGAGATCCGTTTCGACTTCGATGAATTCCGTTGCGGCCGGTGCTCCACGCGGCTCTTGAACCCGCACCTCCCCACCCGATGGTTTTAGCGGCGCTGCCTCCTTGGTCGCGGGAGCGCTCGAGGGTGGAGATCCAGGGCGTGCACTCGAGGCGGGTGGCGTATCGTTCGTGGAAGGCTCGGCCGGTTCCGAAATGGTCGGTTCCGGCAGCAGGCCCAGCTCTTTGAGCAGGTACTCGTACCCAAAAATAATCGCCAGCGAGAGTACCAAGAACACGATGACGCGCTTTTCCATGAAGAGGCTATGCTTTCTTTAAAAAGATGGAATCGTCTCTACTTGACCGGGTCTTCTCCCCCGGGATGGAAGGGGTGACATTTCATAAGCCGGAGGATGGCTAAGCCGAGCCCCTGTAACGCTCCATATTTAGTGACGGCATCCGAGGCATATTGCGAACAACTGGGTTCGAATCGACATGTGCGACCGTACAAAGGTGAAATCACCATGCGGTATCCTTGAATCAGCCACAGACACAGCGATCGCATATCAATTAGGCCTTGGTCGAAGAAGGTGGAGGCGCTCAAGCGAGGTCCTCCACGCTTGGCCCAACCCCTCCCGGGATTGCAAGAGTGCGTCACGCTTGGGAAACACGAGCAGTCCTCGACCCGGAAGCAAGTCCGAATGTAATTGCCTCACCAGTTCACGAAAGACTCGCTTGGCCCGATTGCGTCGGACCGCATTCCCGAATCGCTTCCCGACGATAATCCCCACGCGACTTGGGGCCTCATCCATCTTGTGCGCCAAGAGATTGAAGAGGGCAGTCGAAACTCGGCGACCGTGCTGTTTGACGATTTGAATGTCCCGGTTGCTGCACAAAAAAATAGCATCTCGTCCGTGCACTTTCGGTGTCATGAGAAGGGGGTGTTTCTTCGCCGCATCCCATCCGTTCATGGTCCCGGAGAAGACTCTAGTTGGTAGGTGAACGCACGCTCAACGGCAACGCGTGAGATTAGAGAGCGACTCGAAGAACACCTGCTGATCTGACACGATGTGTCTAGACAGTCAACCGAGCTCGACCTTTAGCCCTCCGGCGGGCCAGTACCTTGCGTCCGTTCTTGGTGCTCATCCGCTTCCTAAATCCGTGCTCGCGCTTCTTTTTCAAATTGGACGGTTGTTGAAATGTAAAAGACATAGTCCCCCTTCCATTCCCTTACTTCGAATCGTCAGTTCAAATGAACGGCGAATTATAGGGGAGCCATTTGGGCCTGTCAATTTCATGCTGCCTCCTGCCATTAGATCCTTGTAAGAACCCACAATGTCAGTCCTTAATATCCGAGGCATTGAGGCGCTTTTGCATCCTGTCACCAGAATGCCACAAAATTTGGCGCGCAGAGATGACCGAGAGGACCAAACTCATCACAAATATTCGAAATAGATTGAATCTTTGTCCGACAACGACGATGATCGGTGGCACCGAGCTTGCTGCATGTCTTGGGGCGGTCGTATGCCCGAATCTCTGAGTCTGTTAAGCTGGCGCACCATCTTGAAACGGTTTGTGAAGAGTCGCACCGGCCCCAGATGAGGGAGTGCCGTACTAAGATGAAGGAAGAACTGGATTAGCCAAAGTCTGTGGATAGAATCTTTAAGGAGGATTCTTCGTATGCTGAGAATAGTATCGCTTATCTCTCTTGCCCTGACTCTCGTGGTGATCGCTGGATGTGCGGAGCCCCCCACCCAGCAGATCCAGGAAGCGGAAAAGGCTCTCAAAGATGCGCAGGAAAGCGGCGCTGCCATCTATAGTGCTGACGAATATGCCAAGCTGGAAGGCACCCTTGCCACATTGCGGAAGGAAGTCGCGGATCAGGATGGAAAGTTCACCCTGTTTCGAGACTACGGCAAGGCCCAACAACTGTCTGCCTCGGCCAAAGTCGACAGTGAACGGATCAAGGCGGCCTCGACTCAAAAAAAGGAAGAAGCGAAGGCAGCAGCCATGCAAGCTCAACAAGTCGCTGAAGAAGCGGTGAAAGCGACACAAGATTTAGTCGCCAAGGCACCGGTTGGAAAAGATCGTGCGGCGGTGGAGGCCATCAGGAACGACGTGGAAGGGCTGAAGTCGTTACTGAAACAGGTTCAGGCTTCAATCGACAAAGAAGATTATCCGGCCGCGCAAACCCAGGCGAAGGCTATTCACGACATGAGCCAAGGCGTGTCAGCCGAAATACAGAACGCCCTCGCCAAGGTGGGAAGAGGAAAACCCGCAAAGAAAAAGTAACACACGGCATGGGGCTCGATCAGACACATAAGACGTTGGCCGCGATTCTCTTCGTCCTCTGCTTGACCGGGTGCGTTCAAGCTGTTCCACCGGACCTGCTGGTAGCCCTTGAGGCCATTGATCAGGATTTGATCGCATTGCGCGCTCCGGAAGCTGCGCCGGAGGAGTACAGGCAGTTCGTTCGCCAATGGGTCTCCCTGAAGGCGCGGGTCCAATTGGACGATGATCTGATCAGGTGGCCTTGGGAATCGAGCGATCTTGAGAATGAACTCCGGTGGCTGTACCTCATGGGGGAACGTACCGTCTCCGAGCTGCACGAACGACAAGCTTCACAGCACCGCACGGCACAAGCCAAGGTGGCTCACCTTGAAGAACAGCTTCATACGATTACCTCGAGGGTCGAATCGATCGATGGGCGCATCCTCCTAGGAGAAAAAGTCGTTCAAACTGATCTCCTGGTTAAACAGGCCCGTTTCTACTTTGAGCAAAAAGATTTCCGCCGGGCCATGCAAGCGGCAGAGAAAGCGGATCACGCCCTCAAGGCCCAGGCTTCCTTACTCCGTCAAGAATTGGGACGATACGCCGACGGGAGCCGGATCGCCTTTTGGCAGACCCTGGCCCAGCAGACCATCAACTGGTCGCGAATCCACCAATCAACGGCCATCGTGGTGAGCAAGGCCGACCGAGAATTGACTCTCTACAAGAGCGGACGGAAAGTGCTATCATATCGAGTCAGATTGGGGTTCAATGGCATGCTGGAAAAACAGTTCCAGGGGGACGGTGCGACACCGGAAGGTCGGTATCGGGTGACGGATAAGCGCGGTCAAGGGCAGACGCAATTCTATCGCGCCCTGGCCTTGGATTATCCGAATGCCGAAGATCGTCGGCGATTCGACCTTGCGAAGAAGTCAGGAAGGATTGGTTTGTCGAGGGGCATTGGGGGCCAAATCGAGATCCATGGTGCCGACAATGAACTGTTGGCCCAGACCCTTGGGTGCATCATGCTCGATAATCCGAATATGGCCGTTCTCTATGAGGCCGTCTCTCCCGGGACACCGGTCACAATCGTCGGTGCCTTGACGAGGGAGAACGCGGTGGCCTTGGCCTTATCTGAACTCGCCCAGCGCAGAGACGAAATCTGAGGGTAGGCTGATGGGCCGACTCCTTCTTGCAACTTCAGCCGTCGTCTTACTTCTACTGCTGGTTGTGAGTGCTCGGACTACTAATCCCGTCCTGCCTGAGGATTCTCAAGCTGTTCAGCAGCCAGCTGTCCAGGACAAAGCCGGGCTTCGCACAATGCAAGTCCGGTATAAGGTGCTTTCCAAGCAGCTGTCCCAACTCAGGCCGAACCAGCCGTACATCTTGGTCGATACGGCGAGGAACCGACTCTATGTGAAGCACCAAGAGCACGTGGTCCTCGATGCGATTGCGTCGACGGGTAGCGGAACAATTCTTGATAAGCCCGGCGAAGGAAACAATCAGTGGGTCTTCGACACGCCGCGAGGGGAATTTCTCGTCAAGACAAAACTGACCAATCCCACCTGGATCAAGCCCGATTGGGCCTTCATCGAAGAAGGACTCACGGTGCCACAAAATGCGGCCGACCGTGCCGAGCAGGGGGTTCTCGGCGACTATGCACTGGGATTCGGTAAAGGCTATTTCATCCATGGGACCCTCTATACTCGTTTGTTGGGGAAAAATGTGACGCATGGGTGCATCCGCCTCAATGACAATGATCTTAAAGGTGTCTACAAGCTCGCACGAGTAGGGACACCGATCATGATCTTTTGATCCCCTTAACCCGCATTATTCATGACCGCTTCTGCTGCAATCGCGGATTCACGGCTACGACAAGCCTATCGGCGGGCGTGCTCGCCGCTCAGTCCCTCGACATACTGTTTCAAGTATGCCTCCGTCCTTCGCGGCTCCGCTTGCCCGTCTCGCCCGGCGACTGCGCGATTTCGCGACGAACCGTCATAAATAATGCGGGTTAAGAGCGCGCAGATATCATCCATGAACCTGTGCGCCATTCTGCTCCTGCTCACCTTCACCACACCAAGTTGGGGAAAGGATATCGAAGCCTTTCCCGACCTGAATTTCAACAACCCCAATGAATTGAAAGAGGCCACTCGCGTCCTTGAGGAAGAAGTAAAGCTGGCGGCCCGCCCTCAAACCTATCTGCTGATTGATTTGGGCGGGAGCACGATTCACATTAAAGGTCGTGGAATCGGTCTCCACCAAATTCCCATCATTACCTGGTCTGCCGGGTCACGGGAGGATCTGAAGGGGATCCACCGATTGGTTGCAAGGCCTGCGGTCGTCAGACGAAAGATCGAACCGGGTGCAGGGGTCGAGCAGGAGCCTATTTCTCTTGCCGATATGCCGACCGACTACGTATTGATCTTCACTCCTTCCCTGAGCATTACGGTGGTTCCGTCGATCGCCAGCGACAATCTCTTCCAAAGTGCGCTTCTGCTAGGAAAAGCGGGGTGGCGGAATGTGAAGAACTGGACTGAGAGCCTTTTTGCTGACCCCTCATCTGCACCCAATTCCTATCTAAAATTAACCTTGTCGGTCGACCATGCACAATCCTTGGCCTGGTCCCTCGTCGATGGCATGGCTTTAGTCATTCGTCGTCCAACCGATAAGTAGGAAAGCAGAGTGTAGAGTCCTGGTTGCCTTTTCAATGCTGGCTCCATAAGATGCGAACAGATTACCTCCAAATCCTCCACAGGGGCCTTATCGACGAGGTACCTTCATGTCTAGACGATTGAGTGACAAGCTTCCTGCATCCTTCCAGTCCGTCGTCAATCCGGCTCTCGTTGCGCTGAATCAGGCTCAGGCCATTGAGCGGCTATGGGCGAAGGATCATCGACTCTGGAAGCCGGATCCCAAGGAGATCGTCGACCGTCTTGGCTGGTTGACGGTGCAGGACCAGATGCGCCAACAGCTAGGACAACTGCAACGCTGTGTCGTTGCGGCGAAGGGTCTGAACATCAAAGATGTCGTGCTGCTGGGTATGGGAGGCAGCAGTCTTGGGCCGGAGGTGTTCCGTACCCTGTTTGGCTCTCAGAAGGGCTTCCCACGTCTGTGGGTGCTTGACTCGACCATTCCTGGCTGGGTTGGGCAGGTCACGAAGGCCATTTCCCCATCGCGGACACTCTTTCTCGTGGCCAGCAAGTCCGGGGGCACGATCGAAGTCATGTCGCTCTTCGCACACTTTTGGAAGCTGGTGACAAAGGCGAAGGGAAATCAAGGGGGAAGGCAGTTTGTCGCAATCACCGACCCTGGTACCGGTCTAGAAAAGATGGCGCGAGACTATGGATTTGGAGAGGTCTTCACCAACCCAGCTGATATCGGTGGACGGTATAGTGTGCTGTCTCTCTTCGGTCTTGTTCCTGCCGCGCTCCTTGGCCTCGATATTGCCAAGCTCTTGGACCGGGCAGCCGGCATGGCGGAACAATGCCGCCAGCAGAAAGATATCGCGACGAATCCAGGTGCCTATCTGGGCTCGGCGATGGGCAGCCTTGCCAAGGCGGGACGCGATAAGGTAACGGTCATTGCGTCACCGTCTCTCGCGACGTTCGGGCTCTGGGTCGAACAACTTCTCGCAGAAAGTACGGGCAAAGAGGGTACAGGCCTCATTCCCATCGCACAGGAACCGGTTCTGAGGTCACGCGCCTATGGAACCGACCGCTTCTTCGTCTATCTCAAACTCAAAGGAGACAAGAATCAGACGCTCGATCAAGCGGTTCACGCGCTCGTCCAGGCTGAACAGCCGGTCCTCCAGCTCGACCTCCGTGATCGCTATGATGTGGGCGCTGAGTTCTTCCGATGGGAGTTTGCGACGGCGATCGCCGGACACCTACTTGGTATTCAGCCGTTCGACCAACCGAATGTCCAGGAGAGCAAAGACAATACGAATCGAGTTCTCGAGACCTTCCAATCAACGGGGCTGCTACCGGAGCAGGCGAGCAGCCAGCCCAAAGAAGCCGCTCAGAATCTCTCTCGTCTGCTTCAGCCTGGCACGTACGTGTCCGTGCTTGGGTACACGACTCCGTCGCGTCCACTGGAAGTAGCCGTCGGTCGTCTCCGGCGAGCCCTCATGTCAAAGCACCGCGTGGCGACGACATTTGGCTACGGGCCGCGCTACCTCCATTCAACGGGACAGCTCCATAAGGGCGGTCCCAATACCGGTGTCTTCTTGGAATTAGTGGACCGGATGGCGCCCGACGTGCCGATTCCCGGAAAGCCGTTCTCGTTTGGAACATTGGCAAAAGCACAGGCGACCGGTGATATCGAATCACTCAGCACACACCACCGTCATGCGATTCGCGTTCAATTAGGCCGTGACCAAGCCGCTTCGGTGAACGCCATCACAGCGTCGCTGACAGGGACTGCAACATCTGGACGCCGTACAGCCTCAAAGAAACGCCGGAAGATCACTCGCCGCTGATATGCCCCTCATCCCAGAAATCCGTGTCGCGAGCAACGTTCAGGAATGGGCACAGGAGGCAGCTGGGTTCATCCTGTCCGTCAGCGAACACGCGATTCAATCCAAAGGCCGGTTCCTCGTAGCCCTCTCAGGAGGATCCACACCGAAAACCCTCTATCAGGTCCTTGCGGCACCTGATTGGAAAGGGAGATTTGATTGGTCCCGCATCCACTTTTTGTTTGGAGACGAACGCTGCACCCCGCCGGACCATCCGGAAAGCAATTTCAAGATGGCTCACACCGCGCTGTTTCAACCACTCAACGTTCATGCCGATCATATTTGCCGGATGAAAGGCGACTATGAAGATCCAGCGGCTGCTGCTCAGGAGTATGAGGAAACCATTCGAAGACTGACCAAAAGTTTTCCTCCAAAAGTGCCGCTCATTGACCTGGTCCTCCTCGGTCTCGGAGACGATGGACATACCGCCTCGCTCTTTCCCGGAACAGCAGCCTTGCAGGAAGATAATAAGATAGTCACGGTTGGCCACGCGCCCATGGGTATCAGGTCTCGCCTGACCTTGACCCTAGGTGTGCTGAATCATGCGGCTGTGGTACTGTTCCTCGTGACGGGCGCCGGTAAAGCCCACATGGTTCGCAGGGTTCTCGATCCGGAATCTGAAGCAGATCGTTCCTTGCCGGCGGCGAGGATATCGCCCGAGTCTGGTCGACTCGTGTGGATGCTTGATCGCTCGGCCGCACAACAGCTGAAGAGGATGTCGTCACATCGAGGGGAGACATGATTCTCGCGGGGGACATCGGAGGAACGAAAACCAATCTGGCACTCTATGACTGGACCGCCGAGCGAGGAGAACCGTTGCGCCTGGAAAGCTTTCACAGCGGTGATTACACGTCGCTAGAAGACATTCTCGTTGAGTTCCTCACACCACCCAGACCGCCGTCCCGAGGAGATTCGTTGCAGATGGAGGAGGGTAGCAAGGGCGAGAAGGGCGAAGAGCGAGCTTCTGAACCGGAGAAGTTGACGGCTGCCTGTTTCGGCATAGCGGGACCGGTCATCGACAATCGATGTCAAACCACCAATCTCCCTTGGATTGTCGATGGTTCACTCATCGCCAAACAGTTCGAGATTCCGCGCGTACAGTTGCTCAACGACTTGGAGGCCACGGCGTATGGACTTTTATGGCTGCGGTCCGACGAGTTGGAAGTCCTCAATGTGGGGAATCCCCCGAAAAAACGACAAGCCCTTGCGCTGATCGCCGCCGGGACAGGACTGGGTGAAGGCATCCTGTTTTGGGACGGCAAATCATACCGTCCCATGCCGTCCGAGGGAGGTCATACGGATTTTGCGCCGAGCAATGATCAGGAGATCGACCTGCTTCGCTATCTACGGGGCCAATACCTCCATGTGAGCTATGAGCGAATTCTGTCCGGTCCCGGCCTCCACGCGCTCTATGAGTTCTTACGCGATACCAAGAAGAATGAGCCGACGTGGCTTGCGGAAAAAATCAAGGTCGGCAATCCGGCCGCCGAAATTGCACAAGCCGGACTGCAAGGCCAAGCCGAGATAGCCAAGCAGGCACTGGAACTCTTCGCGTCGATTTATGGGGCAGAAGCCGGGAACCTCGCGTTGAAGGCGCTGTCGCTCGATGGGGTGTACGTGGGCGGCGGGATTGCGCCCAAGCTCATCACGAAGCTTCAAGACGGCACGTTCATGAAAGCCTTTACCAATAAGGGGCGGTACAAGCGTCTCATGAGCCAGATGCCGGTGAAAGTCATCATGAATCAGCAAACAGCTCTGCTTGGCGCGGCTTCCGTTGCAGGCGCTCTCTCCGCTAGACCATGACCTCCCAAGCTCTGGATGACCTCAAGAAAGCCGCCGCCCTAAGAGCCGTGGCATTCGTCCGAGACGGCATGGTTATCGGACTTGGGACCGGCTCGACCGCGAAGCACCTGGTCATTGCGCTGGGTGAGAAGGTTCGCGCCGGAATGAAACTGCGAGGCGTGCCAACCTCGCAAGAAACCGCCACGCTCGCAAGACAGGCCGGCATTCCGCTTATCGATTCAGAACATCGGTGGGAAATTGATGTGGCTCTCGACGGGGCCGATCAGGTCGATCCCAATTTCAATCTGATCAAGGGTGGGGGCGGAGCGCTCTTAAAAGAAAAGATCGTGGCGGCCTCTGCGAAACAATTCATCGTGATGGTCGACCACACTAAACAAGTACCGGTGCTAGGCGGGCTCTTCCCACTACCTATCGAGATCATCCCGTTTGGGTGGGGAAGTACCGCGCGCGAAATTGAAACGCTCACCAAGAGCCGCGTCGTACTGCGAGAGCACAACGGGAGGCCGTTTAAGACCGAGGCTGGGAACCTGATCGTCGATGCCCATATTGACCACATCGATCAACCGGCTGAATTGGAAACAGCACTGAACCTCATCCCCGGTGTCGTGGAGACCGGTCTCTTTGTCGGCCGGACGAACGTCTTGATCGTCGGGACGCCCCAAGGCGTTCACACCCTTCATGTCCCGAGGAAATGACCGCTCGTTCAGTAGACGAGAGATGCTGTTGGGTTTCGGCCGACGGGCCCGCTTTCTTCTTACAGCCCCGATAGCGTATACACTCGTACTATCCGCATCCGCCACCACGACCACGAGGCCACAGGGTGAAGACATGAGTCTTGATGATGTTCCAGGCAGCCCCGATCCCTATCGGCTTCCGCGACATGTGATCCCAACGCGCTATGACCTGCGACTTGAACCAGATCTCACGGGCGCAACCTTCACAGGCCAGGTGACGATCACGATCACGGTCAAGCAGACCACGCGGACGATTTTTTTGAACGCCGTGGATCTTGTGCTTCAGTCAGCGGTGGCTGAGGGCGGGAATCAGCGGCAATTCAAGGCGCTGATCGAATTGGAGCCTGAGACACAACGGGCCGGGCTCTCTTTTCAAGAACCCATCCAGCCTGGCGAATGGCAGCTGCATCTGTCCTTTCACGGCACACTGAACGACCAGCTCCGTGGGTTTTATCGCAGTACATACAAGGACGACTCAGGAACGATACACACCCTGGCGGCCACGCAGTTCGAAGCCACCGATGCGCGCCGAGCCTTCCCCTGTTGGGACGAACCGGATTGTAAGGCGGTCTTCGCAACCACGCTCGTGGTCGACCCCCATCTCACGGCCATCTCTAACACGTCGGTCATATCGGAGTCCGTTGTCAACCACAAGAAACTGGTACGGTTTGCAGATACCATTAAGATGTCGACCTATCTCGTGGCCTTCGTGGTCGGTCGTATGGAAGTGACAGAGCAGGTGTGGGTCGGCAAGACACCCCTTCGGCTGTGGACGGTCCCAGGAAAACAGCCGCTCACAACTTTCGGGCTGAATATTGCGGCGGCATCGTTGAAGTTCTTCGAAGACTACTACGGCATGCCCTACCCAGGAGACAAGCTCGATCTCTTGGCGATCCCGGACTTTGCGTCCGGGGCGATGGAGAATCTCGGCGCTATCACATTTCGTGAAACGGCGTTACTGGTGGATCAACGGACTGGAACCCATGCTGAGCTCGAACGCGTGGCCGATGTGGTGGCGCATGAGAATGCTCATATGTGGTTCGGCGACTTGGTTACCATGTCGTGGTGGAACGGGCTCTGGTTGAACGAGGCCTTCGCGACCTTCATGGAGATGTTAGCGGTCGACGCCTGGAAACCGGAATGGAAGCGGTGGGAGAGTTTCAGCGTCGCGCGAGCGGCCGCGTTCTCGGTCGATGGATTGGTGAGCACCAGACCGATCGAATACCCTGTTCACGCACCGAAGGATGCCGACGCGATGTTCGATATCTTGACCTACGAAAAAGGTGCGTCAGTCCTCCGCATGTTGGAAC
>JBKKBQ010000111.1:0-9337 GCA_046714015.1 Nitrospira sp. | reverse complement strand
ACGCTCACCCATCGATTTGCTCTTCATCAGAGCTCAGTGACCGACATCACGATTTCCCAGCGCGATAAGGGATTCATCACGACCGATGCCGGGGGAGAAATCCGTCTGCATCATTCGACCTCCGCACAAACCCTGCTGACACTCGCTCCGCAAGAGGGGGCGATCCGCAATACCTATTTTTCTCCAAAGGCGGATGGCGTGATCGGCTTAGTCGAAAATAATCGAGCCGTTCACTACCTCATTTCAAATCCCTATCCGGAAATCACGTTGGCTACTTTGTTCTCCCCGATCTGGTACGAGGGGTATGAGCAACCGAAACTTGTCTGGCAATCGTCGAGTGGGTCGGACGACTTTGAAGCTAAGTTCAGCTTGACCCCGCTGATCTTTGGGACCATTAAGGGCACCGTCTATGCCGTACTCCTGGCGGTTCCATTGGCGGTATTGGCCGCAATCTACACGGCCATGTTCATGCATCCGGATCTCCGGGCTAAGATCAAACCCACGATTGAAATCATGGCGGCGCTGCCCACCGTGGTGCTTGGATTTCTCGCTGGCCTCTGGTTTGCGCCGGTTCTGGAGCGGAACTTTCCCGCCATGACAGGGATGGTCTTGGTGATGCCTTTGGTCATTGCCCTTTCGACTGGACTCTTTCTCCTGCTACCTGCTTCCCTCAAGAACCGTGTGCGGCCTGGTGTCGAGGCGCTGCTCATGATGCCGATCATCATCGGAGTCATCTGGTGGTGCCTTGCGACCAACACGTGGTGGGAGTCGCTCTTGTTCGGTGGACACTATAAGCAATGGCTAGAGACGCATTTAGGCCTGAATTATGACCAGCGCAACGCCATCGTCGTCGGTGTGGCCATGGGATTTGCCATCATTCCCATCATCTACAGCATTTCTGAAGAAGCGCTCTCCAATGTTCCGAAGAATCTGATCGCCGGCTCGTTGGCCCTCGGCGCCACGCGTTGGCAAACGCTCACCGATCTCGTCCTGATCTCGGCGAGTCCAGGCATCTTCTCGGCTTTGATGATCGGGTTCGGTCGGGCTGTTGGAGAAACCATGATCGTCCTCATGGCGACCGGCAATACACCGATCATGGACTGGAGCTTGTTCAACGGATTTCGGACGCTGTCCGCGAATATCGCGGTGGAGATTCCTGAAGCGCCCCATGGGGGAACATTGTATCGCATGCTCTTTTTGGCGGGGCTGCTTTTATTTGTTGTCACGTTTCTTCTGAACACCGTGGCGGAACTGATTCGGCAGCGACTCAGGGAGAAATACAGCCAATTTTAGGCAGAATGGTTTGTGCAAAGCGAGTCCACGGATGACAACAAGGGCCGATCGTTGGAAGAGGGACTGGAAAAACTGATACACGAGTGACTCGATGAAACAGTGGATCAAGCATTTCATGGCAAGCGGTGAGCTTTTCATTTGGAGCTGCGGAGCGGGGCTCTCCATTTCGCTCCTCATGATCGGTGGGCTTCTGGTGCTCATCCTCCTCAACGGGTTCGGATATTTTTGGCCGGCTGACCTCTACGAGTTGACCCTGAAAGACGGAAAACATGTCATTGGTCAGTTGGCCGGAGAAGAAGTCGGTCCGAAAGGAATGCCGCGAATCAGAATGAAGATCGGCAATCGCGATCTGTACGGTCTGGACTATCGGTGGATCAACACCGACCAGATTATCCAACGAACCACGCCGGCCGATCTTGTCATGGTGGAGCGGCGCGAGTGGGGCAACTTCTACGGACGGCTACGGACGCTCGTCAAGGAAGACCAGGTCGTGGCCGAAGGCCCGGATGCCGTCTGGCAGTCTCTACCGTCCCTTCTTCGGCAAGCGGAATCGAGCGAGGCGGAAAGCCTGTACAGCCTGCTCGTCGTCGATGCCAACGGAAAAGAAAAGTCCTTATCGCTTGGTCAAGTCATGCGGGTCTTTCGCCCCAACGACCTTTCGAAGATGGAAAAGGTGTGGGTCTATCTCGGTAACGTATGGACGGTTCTGACCACGGAGCCACGAGAAGCCAACACGGAAGGTGGGATCTTCCCGGCAATTTTCGGCACTGTCATGATGGTAATCATTATGAGCTTCATCGTGACCCCCTTTGGTGTCATCGGCGCTCTATATCTCAGGGAGTATGCCCGCCAAGGAGTCATCGTGCGAACCGTCCGCATTGCCGTCAACAATCTCGCCGGGGTTCCTTCGATCGTCTTCGGCGTGTTTGGATTAGGGTTCTTTGTCTACGGCGTCGGCGGGACGCTGGATGCCCTGTGGTTTTCCGATCGATTGCCGACCCCAACGTTCGGGACCGGGGGTATCCTCTGGGCCTCCTTGACACTGGCTCTCCTGACCGTGCCTGTCGTCATCGTGGCAACGGAAGAGGGGCTTGCCGCGGTGCCACGAGAATATCGTGAAGGGTCGATTGGTTTAGGTGCCACGAAATGGGAGACAATTTGGAAAGTCGTGCTGCCTTCCGCACTGCCTGGAATCCTGACCGGGCTCATTTTGGCTATGGCCCGCGCGGCTGGAGAGGTGGCTCCCTTGATGTTGACGGGCGTGGTGAAACTTGCGCCGGCCATGCCGATCGATGGAACCTGGCCGTTCATTCACTTGGACCGGAAGTTCATGCACTTGGGCTTTCATATCTATGACGTGGGTTTCCAGTCGCCGAACGTCGAGGCTGCCAAGCCCATGGTCTACGTCACCACATTGGTATTGATTCTTGTGGTTGTGACGCTTAACCTCACAGGCATCCTCTTGCGAAATCGAATGAGGAGGAAATATGCTGGATCAGCAGTATGAAGTAAAATCCAGTGTTCCTACCCTCGCACCCCCTTCTTCCTCGATGGAGACAGAGAGTATGGACTCCCGCGATTCCAAGGTGTCAGATCAACTCAGTCAGCAAGTGAAGCCCAAGCTTCGGGTGCAGAGCTTCAACTTTTTCTATGGGCTTGTCCAAGCGCTCTTTAAGATCGACCTGGAGATTCCGGAATATCAAGTGACCGCATTCATAGGACCATCCGGTTGCGGAAAATCCACGTTGCTCCGGTGCATCAACCGCTTGAATGACCTCATTGAAGGTGCGAAGCATGAAGGGAGCATCCTTCTTGACGATGTCGATATCTTTAACCCCAAGATCGATATCACCGATCTGCGAAAGCGCGTGGGAATGGTGTTTCAAAAATCTAATCCCTTTCCCAAAACTATCTATGAAAATGTCGCGTACGGCCCCCGGTTGCAAGGCTTGAAGATTCGGACGGTGTTGGAAGAGATCATCGAGCGAAGTCTCCGAGGAGCCGGCTTATGGGAGGAAGTGAAGGACCGACTCCACGAGAGCGCACTTGGGTTGTCAGGCGGTCAGCAACAGCGCCTCTGCATCGCACGGGCCCTCGCCGTCAAGCCGGATGTCCTCCTGATGGATGAACCCTGTTCCGCCTTAGATCCGATCGCCACCGGTATAATCGAAGAATTGCTGTTTTCACTGAAAAAGGAGTTGACTATCGTTATCGTGACGCACAACATGCAACAGGCCGCCCGGGTGTCGGATCGGACCGCGTTCATGTACCTCGGTCAATTGGTCGAGTTCGGTCGCACGAAGCAGCTGTTCACGAATCCTTCGAAGAAGCAGACAGAAGACTACATCACCGGGCGATTCGGGTGACGCCATGGTTCAACAACGACATTTCGACGAAGAGCTTGCGGAACTCAAGACGAAACTGGCGCTGATGGCCGGTCTGGCGGAAGACCAAATCGACAAGGCGTTGACCGCGTTGGTCACGCGCGATGCGGCCTTGGCATGCCGCGTGATTGAACGAGACCACAAAGTGAACGCGATGGATGTGGAGATCGATGAGGCCTGCATCGAATTGTTGGCACTCCACCAGCCCGCTGCGCGCGATCTTCGGTTGGTGACGACGGCCATGAAACTTTCCACTGAGCTTGAGCGTATCAGTGACCTGGCAGAGAGTATCTGTGAGCGAGCGATCGAACTGAACGAAGAGCCTCAACTTAAACCTTACATCGACATCCCGCGGATGGGGAGCCTCGCACGGGTCATGGTGAAGGAAAGTATCGATGCCTTTGTCAAGGAGGATGCCACGTTAGCCAGGAAAGTGATCATCGATGATGACTTCGTTGATGATCTCATGGAACAGTTGTTTCGTGAACTGCTCTCCTTCATGATGGAAAATCCGCACACGATTTCGCGTGCCATTCGGTTGAGCTTTATCGCCAAGTCTCTCGAGCGAGTGGCCGATCATGCCACCAACATTGCCGAGCTAGTGGTCTACTTGGTAGAAGGCAAGATTATTCGGCACACGGCGCCATCCGTTCCATTGTGACGCGCCGATCGGTTTGACACGCAGCTTGCGACTGCCGGTGATCCAGATGCGTGTTCGTTTGAAATGACCCTGGCCCTGTGTTAGCATCCGTTGCATGGGTGCCACCGCCTCGGCGAAGCGGGGAGAATCCCGCCGCGCCCCATCTCCCCCTTCTCATATTCAGCGCGAAGTGATCGGCGTGATCCTGATCGCGCTGAGCTTGCTCATGCTCTTGAGCCTCCTGTCATTTGTGCCGGGGGAGGCCCAGATTGTCGCGACCGGAGCTCCGGCCTCGAACCCGCCTCGAAATCTCATTGGTTCCTTCGGGGCCTTGTTGGCCGGCGGGTTCTTTTATGGTATCGGTGGAGCGGCCTATCTCTTTCCTGTGCTGCTCGGGCGGCTGGGATTTCGCTGTTTCTCCCAGGCACCGGTGAGTCTCAGGCTGCGGACGGCCACCAGTTCCTTAGCCGCCGTATTCTTCTTGAGCGCGTTTCTGCATCTTGAAACGACGGGGGTTCCAACGCTGACCAGCGGGATAATTTCCCGTGGGATGGCCGGTGGGGTCGTCGGCCAGACCGTCGCCGAAGGGCTCCGTGCCGTTTTTGCCGGAACGGGGGCCCATATCTTGATCATTGCAGGATTCCTTGTGTCGCTTCTGCTGACGACTCCCTTGTCCTTGGCTGAAGTCGCGCGTCGAATGCCGGAGCGTTGGGCCACCTTCCGCGAAGGATTGTCCGCGGTCATGCCTGAGCGATCGATTGAGGTCCAGAAAGAGGTCGGCAATCGGCGAACGCGAGCGAGGTTGCCCAAGCCTGCGGCCGTCACTCGAGAAGAAGAGTCAGCCACTGATGGAATCGAGGAGTCGGAACCGACCCCAACCCCGACTCCTTCAGGTCCGATCATCCAACCGTTCCCTGTCGCAACCTCAACATGGGACGCGCAAACGACTGAGCCGGAAGTGGTTGTGCAGACAACGGAGTTCGGGGCGTATGAGCTGCCTGATCCGGAAGTGCTGTTAAGTGATCCATCTGGACCAATGGATCGGATGTCAGATGAGGAGTTAAAAGCGCAATCAGAGGTCTTGTCGCGAGCGTTACTGAGTTTCGGCATTGACGGCACTGTGACGGAAGTGAGGCCCGGTCCCGTCGTCACCATGTACGAATTTGAGCCGGCGCCCGGCACGAAAGTGGCGCGCATTGTGAATCTGGCCGATGACCTGGCGTTGGCGCTGAAGGCGACTAGTCTACGAATCGTGGCCCCGTTGCCCGGCAAATCAGTGGTCGGGATTGAGGTGCCGAACCGTTCACGAGAGACGGTGTCCATGAAGGAAGTCGTCATGAGCGAGGCCTTTCGCCGGGCACGATCCAGACTGACACTGGCGTTGGGCAAGGATATCTTCGGTGCCCCGATCACGGCCGATCTGAAGACGATGCCGCATCTCTTGGTGGCCGGTGCGACCGGCGCGGGGAAGAGTGTCAGTTTGAATACGATGTTGCTCAGTCTTCTCTTTTCTGCCAAGCCCAGTGAAGTGAAACTCTTGCTCATTGACCCAAAGATGCTCGAGTTTCAATCGTACGAAGGCATTCCCCATCTGTTGCGACCGGTTATTACGGAACCCAAGTCGGCCGCGAGAGGACTAGGCTGGGTCGTTGCTGAAATGGAACGGCGGTACAAGCTGCTGGCCGAAGCCGGTGTACGGAATATCGATGCGTACAATCGCAAGGTGGCCGGTTTGCATGAGGCGTTTACCGAAAACAACGCGTCGGGTGCCGAACAGACTGAGCTTCCGATGAAGTTTCTTTCTGAAGAAGAACGCCTTTCCGCCGGTGAGACATCGATTGCCGAGGGCGAGCAGGGGTGCATGCAACCCAAGCCCACCCCGCCGGAACCGTTGCCGTTTATCGTCGTCATGATCGACGAACTGGCGGATCTGATGATGGTCGCTCCGAAAGATGTGGAAGATAAGATCGCTCGACTCGCGCAGATGGCGAGAGCTTCCGGAATTCATCTGGTGCTGGCCACCCAGCGCCCATCCGTCGATGTGCTGACCGGCTTGATCAAAGCGAATTTCCCCGCACGCATCGCGTTCCAAGTGTCCTCGAAGACCGACTCGCGAACCATTCTGGACGCGAATGGAGCTGAAGCTCTCCTCGGCCGTGGCGATATGCTCTACCTGGCTTCCGGTACCGGCCGCCTCGCCCGGTTGCATGGATCCTTTGTGTCGGATGACGATGTCCGCTCGGTGGTGGAGTTTGTGAAGAAACAGGCCATGCCGATCTATAACCAGGAGTTGCAGTCCCTCAAGTCGGAGGAGGCGGCGGAGGAAGAGGCAAAAGATGAAGTATACGAGCAGGCCAAAGAACTGGTGCTGTCAACGGGGCAGGCTTCAGCCTCATTGATTCAGCGTCGACTGCGAGTCGGCTATCCTCGGGCGGCGCGTATGATCGAACAGATGGAATCGGACGGCATTGTAGGGGCGGCTGGTCGTGATGGTCGTCGGGAGGTGCTTGGACGGCGCGGCCCGGTCGGGGCGGCGGAGGCATGATGCGGCGGTGGCTTGCAGTATCATTGAGTGTCCTGTTCGTTGTGCCGGCCTGGGCGGCAGACGGGCCGATTGATGAAAAGGCGTTAAAGGAAGTTCGAGATGTCGTCAAGCAGCTGCAAGCGCGATACGAGAAAACGAAGGATATGGAGGCCGACTTTTCTCAGAAAACCAAGATTGAAGGGTTTGAGCGCCCCGTGACGTCGGCCGGCAAGGTGTATATCAAAAAACCAGGCCGCTTACGGTGGGATTATGTTGACCCGGCGACCGAGCAGATTTATGTGAACCAGGACGATGTGAAGGTGTACGTTCCCGAACATAAGCAGGTCCTGGTCGGGAAACTGACACAAATGGCTGCCTCCAAAGCACCCTTGGAACTGTTGCAGGGCGCGGCAAAATTGAATGAGTCGTTTGAGATTGAACCCACCACGGGAAACACCCGCGGAGCTGGTGGTATGCCGCTCATCACGCTGATTCCCAAAGTCAAGGAACATGAATCCACTCAGAATCTTCAGAAAATCGTCCTCGAAGTCTTTCCCAAAACCTATTTTATCCGTGCTGTGTCTCTCCATGAAGTCAGCGGCAATGTGGCCATCTTCGAATTTTCGAACTTGAAACCCAACCTCGGATTAGGTAATGAGGTGTTCGACTTTAAGACGCCGTCGGATGTGGAAGTCGTCAGGGCGCCGGTGTTGAACGGGCCGTAAGTGGTCACTGGTCAATAGCATTGACGAGGCGGACGTATTTCTATCGCCGAATGATTAATGACTATTGACCGATAAGTTGTATTCGTGAAAGGAACTGAGACAGGTGCAGAATCTCATGACCAGCGTGGGAGAAGCAGTCGACCAAGCGGTCGCAGCTCTGGAGTTCGACCGGCTTCACCAAGAGTATTGGGAACAGAACGAGTTCCTCGTCATCAAACAATTCCTGCCGCGTGCTTTCGTGGAAGAAGTCTTCGTTCCCCAGGCGCAGGGCGTGAAAGCGGAGCTCAATCGAAACTTTATTCCAGGCCACAAGAAAGGCGGGAGCGTCAGCTATTATACCGTGCAAGAGAAAGCTCCCCGCTTTCTCGACCTCTACCGGTCTGAGTCATTCCGGACATTCCTGAACCGGCTCGTTGAGGCGAAGGTGATGTTCTGTCCGGACAACGATCCCCATTCCTGCGCCCTGTACTACTACACTGAACCTGGCGACCACATCGGCTTTCACTACGATACCTCTTACTACAAGGGCGCTCGTTACACGATTCTCATGGGGCTTGTCGATCGGTCAGCCCAGTGCAAGCTGGTGTGCGAGCTCTTCAAAGACCACCCGACTAAACAGCCGCGCCATCTTGAGCTGGTGACCGAGCCGGGGGATATGGTTATTTTCAACGGGGACAAGCTTTGGCATGCCGTCACGCCGCTCGGAGAGGGTGAGGAGCGGATTGCGCTGACCATGGAATATGTCACGAATCCCGAGATGGGCACGGTCAAGCGTTTGTATTCGAACCTCAAAGATTCATTTGGGTACTTTGGCTTCACCACGGTCTTCAAGCGGGCGCTTGGTCTAACCCGATCCAAGTGGTGATCATTCGCCTCTGGCCTGCTCTCCGCTCCTGATTCAACGCACCTTCCTAACAGGCTGCGGAATAACTCATTCTGACCTGTCCAGCAAGGCCGCAGCGAGCGAAGAGGCGAATCGTACTCTGTGCCGTACGGTGAGCTTCTGAGCGATGCGAGAACGCTGCTGGCGGTCTTTTTCCGCATCCTGTTAAGGCGACGCCGTGCCGACGGCACAGTGTAGGATCTCGCATAATTCTCCTCGGTCCCATGGTTTAGTCAAACGGGCATACGCGCGTAGGGGCCCGAGGTCCCTATTCGAAGCCGTTAAGACGATCACAGGAAGTGAGGGATGAGAGACTTGGAGCTTCTCTAAAATCGAGCAGCCATCTCCATCAGGGAGTCCAAGATCGAGGAGGACTGCCTTGTAGACATGCTGTTCGATGGATGAGAAGGCCTGGCGACAGGTCTGTGCACAGTCCACATGAAATCCTTCGAATTCGAGCAAGTCTCGCAATGCCATCACGATATCAGGGTCATCCTCGACAACTAATACGGAATGCGCCGCTTTCCTCTCGACCCGCGCGCTCGTATTTGTACCCAGTTTCTGAGCTGGGTCTGCCGGCTCCATATGGTGCTCCATCTTATCCAGTGGCTCCGAGATAAAGCAAAATGGTCCGTGACCCTCACCAGTGGATAAAGCAATGTTCATTCCCGAACGGCTGACCACTCGATGTGGAAAGAAGTAGTTGATTCTTTTGGGGTATATTGAAATCAACGATTGTCTGACGAACAGTACTGTATCGCTGAGACGGCGGAACTGTCTCAAGCCTGTTCGGGACCGGGCGCAGGACTATTGATGCAGGTGCTTCATGGCTGCGGCGCAGAGGATGATGAAGAACCCCATCCAAAGGGCGGCGCGCTGGAAGGGAAT
>JBKKBQ010000110.1:0-4920 GCA_046714015.1 Nitrospira sp. | reverse complement strand
CCACACTGGAGATCAGGTCCTGCGCGGAGAACAGACTCATCGCCCATCCGAGTGCGAGACCAACCAACAAACCATCAAGCTCTCCTCCAATGAGGCCGATCAAGCACACGGCCACCAAACCGAGATCCGGCTTCACCCCCCAGAGGCTGATGTGTTGCAGGAGAACGGATTGAACCGGCACAAGACCAACGATCACGGCACAATAGATGAGTCCCTTCATGGCTTGGACTTCGGAACGCTCAGACGCTCCCCTTCGGTCGGGATAGGCGAAGACCGAATGACCAACACTTCCTCGACTCGATTCGGATCGACCTCCGGAGAAAGTTCTGCAGATTGGAACAGCGCTTCCTCTTCCTTATCGATTCTTGTAATCGTGCCGATCGGTATACCTCGGGGGAACCCCCCCACCAATCCTGAGGTGACGACGTGATCGCCCGGCCGAGCGTTGGACAACAGCGGAATATACTTGAGCCGAGCCTGTCCCTGCGTCGTCCCTTCGACGATTCCCTCATCTCTGGTCCGCTGGATTAACCCGGCGATCGCATTATTGGGATCCGTCACCAGCAAGACGACGGCGGTGGACGCCGTGGTCTTGACGACGCGACCGACCACACCGGCCGGAGTAATGACTCCCTGGTCAGATTGAAGCCCGTCGGACGCACCCTTGTTCAGAATGATCGTTTGATACCAATTGCCGGTATCGCGCCCGATCACTTGGGCGACCACGGATGTGGGAAGGACTTGCTTCTTAAACTCCAGTAGCACTGCGAACCGCTCCGTCGCTACCGAGGCTTCTCGCAGCTGGCCGTTTTGCTCCTTGAGAAGATCCAGTTCTCTCTTCAACTGTAGATTTTCTGCTTCAACCCCTTGGAGGGCCACGTATCGTCCCCAAACATCGGCGATCCGATCATGGATCCCGGCCACGGCCTGGAGAGGCCAACTGATAATCCACCCCAGGGGACTGCCCGCCTGCTGAAAGATACTTTGGAGTTGGCCAGGTAGAAGCAGGAAGCCGAGCACGAGAATGACAGCAAGAACGAGAGCCACACGCCGAGCGCTGTACGGTGCGCGTAAATTGACCATCCGCATCAGGGATGGGACCTTACCGGAGGTTGTTCGCCTGAGACATGACCGATACCTTTCGGAGGAGATCCAGCTCATCCAGAATCTTGCCGACCCCCAACACCACGGAGGTCAGCGGATCGTCCACCGTAATGATCGGTAAGTTGGTTTCTTCTCGGAATCGTGTGTCCATCCCTTTCAGGAGGGACCCCCCCCCTGTCAACACGATCCCGCGGTCGATAATATCCCCGGCCAGCTCGGGCGGGGTGTTTTCCAATGCAATCTTGATCGCGTTTACGATCGTGCCGATGGGTTCTTGCAACGCTTCACGAATCTCAGCGTCATCGATGACCAACGTGCGCGGAATGCCGGAAATCAAATCCCGCCCCTTGATCATCATGGTTTTCCGCTCCTCGAACGGATAGGCGGATCCGATTTCAAACTTGATCCGCTCCGCCATGTGCTCGCCGATAAGCAGATTGTACTTCTTCTTGATGTAATTCATGATCGCTTCGTCCATCCGATCGCCGGCGACCTTGACGGATTCACTGTAGACGATCCCGCCCAGCGAGATGACAGCGATGTCCGTCGTTCCGCCTCCCACATCGACGACCATGTTGCCGGACGGCTCCGTGATCGGCAACCCGGACCCGATCGCCGCGGCGACGGGCTCTTCGATCAAATAGACTTCTCGCGCCCCGGCCAATTCGGCCGAATCGCGCACGGCGCGTTGCTCTACCTGCGTGATGCGGGAGGGTACGCCGATGATGATGCGCGGCCGCACAAAGGCGCTGCGATTGTGGGCTTTCCGGATGAAATGTTTCAGCATTTGCTCGGCCATCTCGAAGTCGGCAATCACGCCTTCCTTCATCGGCCGAACCGCGACGATATTCCCGGGCGTGCGGCCGAGCATTTTCTTCGCATCGGTGCCGACGGCCAACACTTTTTCGCTTTTCTTTTCAACCGCGACGACGGAGGGCTCATTCAGAACGATCCCCTTCCCGTGAACATACACGAGCGTGGTGGCGGTGCCTAAGTCAATCGCCAGGTCATCGGAGAACCAACCGAACACATCTCCCGGGAACCCCACGGCGTCTCTCCCTTCATATTGGCGGAGCGATCCAGCGCCCAACCTGTGTGCTTCGTGTACGACGTATCTAATCCGGGACCGAAAGTTGACCGGCGTCTAACACGTGAGTCCTTGCGACTTCATCCCCAAGCCGACGACCCTGCTCATTCCCAATGATCAAAAAACTTTCAAACGCTAAAATCGCCAGAGCCACGAGCCACCCAATGTATGGGAGCGCATACGCGATCTGTGCGCCACCCAGCGGAAGATTCCGGATGATCGACTCTCGGAACCCGGCCGTCGCTCGACCATCCACCCGCATGGTTTGCAAACCGACCAACCGTTTGCCGATACTTTTTCCGCCCGCAAATCCATCGGCAATCAAGATGTAGGCCAACCCGGAAAGAAAGCCGACCGGAGGAGCAATTTCGCCGGCAGCGACGACAATGAACAGATCAATCAACTTCGCGATGAATCGATTCAGGACATGGGCCTTCGGATAGACTCTCGCTTCCAGCGCCGTCGAGGTTGGCCCCTCCCCTATCAAGCGATCTCCTTCTGATTAGTGGCAAAGTATAACAAACCGCGTCAACTTGCACAAACAAAGAGCAATCTTTTTCTAAGTGTTGTTTTCCGAACCATCCTGAGCGTCCCATTGACCTCCCGAGAAAGACGCGACGGGCCTTACACCGTCCCCGAACTCGCAGCAGAATCCTCCCTGCCCACCAGAAATAGAAGCCGCTCTTGCCTTCCACTATGTCCATAAGTACACTGTTGGCCTCACAAAAGGAAGAGGATTCAGATGATTAAGACGATGCGCGATGCCGCTCACAACTACCCTTGGCTCCTCAAGTCGATCATGGGGGTCTTGGCTATTGCTTTCGTGATTACAATGGGCTGGTGGGGATTCGGTGACCAAACCGGCGGGCCGGTGGCGAAGGTCGGGGATCAATCGGTTTCACTCGATGAATTTAAGCGCACCTACGAAAACATGCACCGCATCTACAAAGACAGCGTCAAGACCGATTTCAAAGAAGAAGAGTTCAAGGAATTCGTCGTCGGACAACTTGTCGACAGCCGTGTGTGGATAATCGCAGCCGAAGAAATGGGCGTACGGGTCTCTGATGCCGATCTGCGTGAGCTGATCATGCAAATGCCGGTCTTTCAGAAAAACGGCGCCTTCGACCCGGAGCTCTACAAGCGCATCCTAGCAGCCAATCATCTCACCCCAGCCGCGTTTGAGTCGATCCAGCACCAAGAAGTCCTGGCAAATAAGGCCCGGATGATCGTCCGAGATTCCGTTGCCCTCACGCCCACGGAGATCGCCGAAGGTCAGTCCCTGATGACCAGACCGCAAGATTCCGATCCGGCGAAGGCGGCAGAAGCCAAGCAGCGTGTGCTGGATGATATGTTATTGCAGAAACAACAACGCGCCCTGGTCTCATTCCAACAGTCCATGAAAGCCAAACTCCCCGTCACCATCCGTAGGGAACTGTTGTAGTTCAGGTCTCGCAATACCGCGTCTTTACGGACGTACTAATGGGACATCGCACTTCATTAATTTTTCAGCTGACCTCTTTTTTCTTCTGTCATGATGGAGTATTCAGAAAACTCTATTATGGTCCGGCCCACTTCCATTCAAGAGCGTCTTTCCAATCCTGGTCAACTCAGCCTGACCACGAAGTTTGCCCTTAGGACGAAGAGGTTGAACAGCAAGTTAGGCAATCTACCGATCACCAGCCCAAAATAACGCGAGAACCGAGTCTTTTACATCGACCCTTCGCTCTCTTAGCTTTGCCGTCAGTAACTTTAGCAGTTGAGCCCTGTTTGGACTTACCCAGAATTCGACCCCGGGGGTCACAAGTCGTCTACCTGTTACGAGCAGAAACACTAAGTTCCCACCCCCATACTCAACCCCAATGATGTCATCCCAAGAAGCTCGCTTACGGGAGAAGAGTCTTTCTATTGCAATACCATCTTTGTCGATACTCACGCGCCCAGCCATCAAGAGGAGTGCAGCACCGCACCCACCAAACAAGACTAGAAGGACGAACGAAGTGACCCAAGACCCACTCGACGGAAGTACAGCAGTAACGATTCCGAATACCGATAATGCGCCTCCAACCAAAAATAGGAATGGAGTTGACGTACTTAACGATTGAGAAGTCCCGTCAAGCACCTCTGACACCTAACATCCAGGGATGATGGGGTCTGGTATGACTATAATCATCTTCATCGGAGCTGGCCTAACTATTCATCAATAGTTGTTCACGATGCCCATCCAGGCAAGACATTCTTGGATACGAGGATGTAAGAAGGGTTAGGAGAGAAGCGGAGAAAGATGAGCTCACTCAACGAATAGATTGGAAGCTATAGAATCAGCATCGCGTCGCCGTAGCTGTAGAAGCGATACCGCTCCTTGACGGCTTCCTCATAAGCCCGCCGAATCGGCTCGATCCCGGCAAAGGCAGAGACCAGCATCAATAAAGTGGTCCGTGGGAGGTGGAAGTTCGTCATGAGGGCATCGACGACCTGGCACTGGACCCCTGGGATAATGAAGAGCCGGCTCTCGCCGGACGTCGGAATGATCTCGCCTTTCTCCTGAGCGACCGTTTCAAGCATACGGACAACCGTCGTACCGACAGCCACCACCCGACTACCGGCCCGTTTGGTCTCCTGGATTGCTTTCGCAGTCTCATTGCTGATTACGAACCTTTCTGCGCCCATCTGGTGGTCCTCGATCCGCTCGGTCGTCACCGGCTTGAACGTGCCGGGACCGACATGAAGAG
>JBKKBQ010000109.1:0-6210 GCA_046714015.1 Nitrospira sp. | reverse complement strand
GGGGAAACAGCAGGGGCCGTTGCTCCTGGGTGAACTGAGACTTCGCCGCCCAGGCGACTTTTTGGCGCACGTAGCCGGCGAGTTCTCCGAATGTGACTGTCCCGTTGCGGTTGGTGTCGGCCTCTCCTCGGAGTCCTTTTAAGAGGTAATAGGTGAACAGGCTGTGGCGGTGCTGGTCATCTTCCAGTCCCTTCGTCAAATCTTCGCTCCCGATCAGTCCGACCGTATGTCCTCCGCCAAGTTCCCAGCGGGGTGATGCGGGCTTCCCCTTGGTATCGCCGCGCAGCCTGGAGACTATGCCGTCGAATAAGAAGATGATCTGTTTGGCCTTGAGCCTGGCAAAGGCGGACTCCAGGTCATTGAGCGGGTAGAGTCGGGCCGAGTCCGTAGCACTGCCGTCATAGAGGGTCAGCAAGATGTCGCCGGTCGGCGTTACCATCGCCTGTCCCGAAAAATAGACGATCACGACGGCATCCTTGGCCGCATGCTGGGGGAGCCAGCCGAACAAGGCCTCGTGGATATCGGCACGGAGCGCCTTCTGGTTGTGCAACAGTCGGATGTTGGACGCTGGCACGCCACCGAGCGTCTGAAAATAGGCGGCGACGGTCTCCGCATCCGTCGCGGCGTAGCGGCGGGGCGTGAGCTTGGGATCGCGATAGGCGCCGACCCCGATGGAGACGAGGTAGGTCTGCGGCCGGTGAAAGTCCGGCGCCGGTGCGGGAATTTGGTTCACGTCGTCCTGTCCGATACCGGCCGGTTGAATGGTTAACGATAGGGTTTGTGGCGGCGCCGCGGCCCCCCTCGAGTCGGCGACTGTCACATGGATCGCGGCCTGTTGGCCCTGCTTGGTCGAGGGGAGGGTAGCGATGAACTCGAGGGATTTCGTTTGGCCCAGTTGGAGTGGCGGGATCGGCAGCGTTGTGGCAGGGAATTGCGCGATGACAGCCGCGGTTCCGGTGAGCGAGGCGGAGGCATTCTCAATCACGCTCGTTCCCGTATTGACGACATCCACACGCACCCGCACATGCTCGCCTCCTTCAAAAATCAGGTTGCTGTTTTCGTCGAGGAGCGTCGCCTTGAACTGAAGATCCGGCGATGTTGAAGCCGAAGTCGCCCCCACGTGTCCCATCGGCGTCTGGTTCGGCTCCATCGAAGCAGCGGGTTCCTGGCCACCGGCTGCCAGTCTGGCATTCAAGGAGACGCGGGTTGCAAAATCAATAACCGTGTCGTTGATGAACGGCTCAATCAGATAGTTACAGTTCTTGGAGAGCTGTTCGAGCCGCAACCGTTCCTGACGGGCAATCTTAATGTCTGTTTGCCGGAGCAACGTCCCCTTTCGGTCGTGGATACGAGCGATGGCGTTGAGATGCAAGACGGCAGGGGCTCGGTCGTACAACGCCTCCTTATTGAGGTCGAACGACGAATCGACCAGATCAACCCGAATGACATAATCTGGTGTGGAGCTGTCGTCGGTGCCTTCGTCACCCGTCCGGTTGAACGTTCGACGAATGCCTTCCCCTAAAGCCTCCTGGAGCCGATCTCCCAGCGGAATGTCTTGGAGCTGGCCGCAGGAATCGCTGTAGCGAATCGTCAGGTCTTTGAGCGACGGGGAAATGTCCAGCTTGGCACTGGCGGGTAAGGGGTCCCCCAGTGGGGGAAATGCCAGCTGTTTGGCGCACGCGGCGAGGAGCAACGCGCATACGATCCACGCCCCCGTGACAAGCCTGGTATGATGGAGTCGTTCTGTCGGAATCACCGCATGACCTGATGGTGACCGTTTCGCTGCGGCCGCCCGTCACCGTACTGGAAACATCCGGTGAAAGGCAACCGCCTCGCAGAGGTAGAGGAGGGCAAAATGCATTGAGTCTGTGAGAGAAAAGAGGACTTTTCCTCTTTGAAGCCTGTTGAAAGAGTGGTGTAATATGAAGTGTTCGATCCGTGGAGAATGCTTATTTCCAATAGCACTCTCGATGAGAGTCACATCCTGGAGGAATTCAGTTATGGCAAATTGGAGTCAGCAAGCGACCAAGATGTTTATCGGCAGCGGACTGATTGTGTGGGCTCTTGCCGGCAGTGGATGCGTGTCACCGGCATCAGCGGCAGGAGTTCCTCCGGCATGGGCTCAAGGTTTTTCGGAGATTGTAAAAAAGACCACCCCGGCCGTCGTGAATATCGCGGTGACGGGCGGAGGAGAAGGGAGCCGGAGGCGAGGAGGGGCTCCTCCCAATCCATTCGGCGCGCCTCCCCCTGGGGATGAGCCGGGAGGAGGAGAATCGCCGACCCCTCCGCCGATTCCGCATGGTCCCCCCATGCCGCATGGTCGTCCGGATCAGAGTGCGGGCTCCGGAGTCATCTTTGATTCCACCGGGTTCATCGTGACCAATAACCACGTCGTTGAAGGAGCCACCCAGATTACCGTGACTCTCAGCGATCGACGCGAGTTTTCGGCGAAGGTGGTGGGTACTGACCCGAAGACGGATTTGGCGGTCATCAAGATTGAGGCCAAGGATCTGCCGTCCCTGAAATGGGCCGAGTACGAAAAATTACAGGTCGGTGATCTTGTGCTGGCGGTGGGAAGCCCCTTCGGCCTGAGCTCGACCGTCACGCTCGGCATCATCAGCGCCCTTGGACGCGGGAATGTCGGCATCGCGGACTACGAAGATTTCATACAGACCGACGCGGCGATCAATCCGGGCAATTCGGGCGGAGCGCTCGTCAACATGAATGGAGATCTGATCGGAATCAACACCGCGATTTTCTCGCGCACCGGCGGATCGGAAGGGATCGGGTTTGCGATTCCCAGCAGCATTGCGCTCGACATCGTGGACAGCCTGCAGAAAACGGGCAAGGTCGTCCGCGGCTGGATGGGTGTCGCGATCCAGGAAATTACGCCGGCCTTGGCGAAATCGTTCAAGCTCCCGGAACAGCGGAAGGGGGTGTTGATCAGTGATGTCAATGAAAACGGCCCTTCCCATGCCGCCGGCGTGAAGCGAGGCGATGTCGTCGTGGCATTCAACGGCAAGGAGGTGCAGAGTGTCAGTCAGCTGCGCAATCTCGTCGCACGAACGGTGGTGGGAAAAGACGCGCAGGTCAAGGTCTTGCGCGAAGGCAAGGAGCAGCTGATCCACGTGAAGGTTGCCGAACGCCCATCGGATGAAATGCTGGCCAAGAAAGAACCGGCCCCGCCGAAGGACGCGGGAGAAACGATGAAGCTTCCGGACAATGTGCTCGCGTCGATGCGTGTCCAAACACTGGATAATGCGTTGATGAGTCAGTTGAACATTGCCCCAAAGACAGCCGGCGTGGTCATCACGTCGGTGGAGCCGGGTGGGCAGGCCGAGGCGGCCGGGCTCCAGCGCGGTGACGTGATTCAAGAAGTCAATCACGAGACGATCAAAACGCTCGGCGAGTATCAAAAGGCAGCAGAAAAGATCAAGAAAGATGAACTGGCCGTGCTGCTTGTCAATCGGCAAGGGAACAGCCTGTTTGTCGCTATTAATCCGAAGTAAGAAGCAGCAGGAAATCTGTTGATTTGTCGATCTGTTGGTCTGTTGATTGCCGGACATCCCCCTTATCAGATCATCAGATCGACAGATTCTCTCTTTGGCGGGGGTCTGTGCTGAACAAGCTGAACCGGTGGCTGCAAGATTCGGTCTTCAAGCCGCTGGAAGATAAAAAGATGCCGGTCATGGAGCACCTCGTGGAGTTCCAGGTCCGGCTCACCCGTGTGGTGATCACCCTGGTGGTCATTTTTATGGGGACGTTTTTTTATGCCGATGCGTTGGTGAAATGGTTGCGAGTTCCGCTTCAGAATATGTTCGTGCCGAGCCAATTGACCTGGGAACCGACCGATTTGCCGACGGTGCCGTTTGTCTTCCTTGCGCCGGCGGAGGCGCTCTGGCAGAACGTCAAGGTGGCGGGATTGTTCGCCATTGTTCTCGCGATGCCCTATCTCTTGTATGAGATCTGGCGGTTCGTCGTTCCGGGACTGCATGCTCAGGAGCGACGGTTTGTCGGGCCGTTCGTCTGTGTGAGCGCATTGGCGTTCTACTCCGGGGTCGGATTCTCCTTTTTCTTCGTGCTGCCGTTCGCGTTGAATTTTTTGATTTCGTACGGAGTGAACGCCGGATTCGTGCCGCAAATCTCGATCGCCCAGTATGTTGGTTTTGCCCTGTGGTTCTTGACGGTCTTTGGGCTGATCTTTGAAGTGCCGTTGGCCATCACCCTCATGGCCAAGTTGGGCTGGGTCGATGCGCCGTTCCTGATTCAGTATTGGAAATGGGCGTTGTTGGGGTCGTTTATCATCGCCGCGATTCTGACGCCCACCCCCGACCCGTTTAATCAAATGCTGATGGCTGGTCCCATGTTTCTTCTCTACTGGGTCGGCATCTTCGGTGCGAAGGTGTTCGGCAAAAACATATCTACTAAAAGTCAGGAAGCAGGTGTTCCGACGGTCGCCATGGCCGGGGGAGGGGCGGGAGGAACGGCTTCGGGTATGTCGATGCCGAGATCTTCGGGTGATGACTATGTTGGTGTTCCCGGAGGACGACCCCACTAACGACGAGGGCGATCGATCACAATGGTCGCAGAAAAGAAATTCCATGGCGCGTGAACTCAATGTCATCAACAGCGGAAGCGGAGATGGAGATGCCTGCACCTATATGTGGGCTTGTGCCATTTGCGACGAAAACGAGCGGTGCCAAAAGGATAAAGAAGGACATAGCCGATGGCTGGTCGCCAAGCGGATGGAGCGCATTGAGCACAAAGTCCTCATTATGAGCAATAAAGGTGGTGTGGGAAAAAGCACGTGCACGACCAACATTGCGGTGAGCCTTGCGCTCAAGGGATGGCACGTCGGGATCTGTGATATGGATATTCATGGCCCCAACATTCCGAAAATGGTTGGGGCGGAAGGTCAGAAGCTCAAGGTCAGCACCTCCGGCGGGATCATCCCTTTCCAAGCCTACAATTTAAAGATCGCTTCGATGTCGTTGCTGCTGCAAAACTCGGAAGATCCGATTATCTGGCGCGATGCCTACAAGTACGAATTCATCAATCAGCTGCTCGGAGGGGTCGATTGGCAGGATTTGAATTTTCTCCTGATCGATCTTCCGCCGGGAACCGGGAACGAGTCGGTCACGACGATCGATCTGCTCGGCACGGTGAGCGGCGCCGTGATTGTGACGACGCCACAGGAAGTGGCGCTCCTTGATTCCAGAAAATCGGTCACGTTTTGTAAGGACAGCGAGGTGCCGATCATCGGCATCGTGGAAAACATGAGCGGGCTCGAGTGCCCGCATTGTCATACGCAGATCGAGGTCTTCAGGAAGGGGGGTGGGGAAGCGTCCGCACTTGATATGGGAGTTCCATTTTTGGGGCGGATTCCGCTCGACCCGGACGTGGTCACACAGTCGGACGCGGGTGAACCTTTTGCCCTGTTCAACTCCGACAGCCCGACGGCGGAAGCCTACCACCAGATCGCCAATCAGGTTGAAGCCTTCTGTAAAAAAAGCGCCTCGTTGCTGAAAGTTGGGCGGACGACGACAGGATTGCTGAAGGGAGACGGGCAGTGAAAGCTGCGGATGCCATGACGGGATTGACTCAACTCTACGAGGCGCAAAAGATCGTCCTCAATGCGGCGCACGTCTTGGGCCTTGAAAAAGTCTCGATCCTGGACTCCTTGGGCCGTGTGTTGGCTGAAGACATCGTCGCGGAGCGTGATAATCCGCCGTGGGATAACTCCGCCATGGATGGGTTTGCCGTCAGATGGGAAGATATCAAGCAGGAGCACACCATTCAGAAACCGGTCACGCTCTCGGTCATTGAGGATGTCCCCGCCGGTATCATGCCGTCCAAAGCGGTTGGTTCCGGTCAGGCCATCCGAATCATGACCGGTGCGCCTCTTCCTCGAGGGGCTGATACAGTTCTGAAAGTCGAGGATACGGAACAGACACCTGGTTCGGTCCGCGTGTTTAAGGCGGAACCACAAGGAGCCAACATCAGGTCGCAGGGTGAGGATGTCAAGAAAGGGGACTGCATCATCGCGAAGGGGACCAGACTTCGTCCCGGCGAGGTTGGGATGTTGGCGATTCTTGCGAAGCCGTTCGTGTTTGTCTACCAACGGCCGCGGGTGGCGATCCTGTCGACTGGTGACGAGTTGGCTGACTTGGACGAGCGGTTCAGCGAGGAGAAGATCATCAATTCGAACAG
>JBKKBQ010000108.1:0-8938 GCA_046714015.1 Nitrospira sp. | reverse complement strand
TGCCAGACGCTGCCAGGCGCCAGAGGTTCATTCACGGCATGTGGCCGGCCTGGCGCTCAGTCTATTCGATCAAACCAAAAGAGAACACCGCTTAGGGCATCAAGAACGCGCCTGGCTTGAGTACGCAGCCATTCTGCACGATGTAGGATATCTCATCAATCCGCGACAACATCACAAACACGCTTACTACCTCATCACACATAGTGACTTGGGTGGATTGGCGGCCGAGGAAATCGAAATGGTGGCCAACATCGCCCGTTACCACCGGCGGGCCTTGCCGGCCCTGAAGCATGAAGAATTCGACCGCCTGACACCCCGCTTGCAACGTGTGGTCAAAATCCTTGCCTCGTTGCTACGGATCGCCGATGGGCTCGATCGAACCCATTTTTCTCTCGCTCAAAGCGTGCGCGTCAAATTCGGAAACCAGATCACGATCGAAGTCCACCTGACCGGCGATGCAGAGATGGAGTTATGGGCCGCGAAGAACCGGGCCGACCTGTTCGAACAGGTCTTTCGCCAGCGTGTCCAGTTCTCCGGAGTGCCGCTGGAATCCGAGAAATCATGACTGACTCGCATATCAGCAAGACCGCACCTCACCCTCATCCAGGAAAGCTGATCATCGTCGAAGGTATCGATGGGTCAGGCAAAAGTACTCAACTGCAACTGCTGCATAAGTGGCTTGAGTCCAAGGGCCACAAGGTGTTCTTTACCGAATGGAACTCCTCGGAGCTGGTGAAAGAAACTACCAAACGAGGGAAAAAATCGAAGAGCCTCACCCCGACGACGTTCAGCTTGCTGCATGCCACGGACTTTGCCAGCCGACTTTATCATCAGATCCTCCCTCCGCTGAAGGCCGGAATGATCGTCTTAGCCGATCGATACATGTACACGGCGTTTGCGCGCGATGTGGTACGCGGCGTCGCGAACGAATGGGTTCGGAAACTCTACGCGTTTGCCATCAAGCCCGATATGGCGTTTTATTTCAACGTCCCGATTGAAATCGCCATTTCCCGGCTCTCGCGAGGCACTCGCGGCCAGTTCAAATACTATGAAGCCGGCATGGACATGAACCTGAGCGCTGACGTCACCGAAAGCTTCCGACTCTTTCAATCAGGGATTCTCGCGGAGTACGACAAGATCGTCGATGAATGCGGTCTGTTAACGATGGATGCGACCCAAGACATCGAGACGCAACAAGAACACATGCGGGCGCTGGTAGAAGAAGCGCTCCGTGGCTATAAACCAAGACGAGGCACCTATGGCCGACGCACGCTTTTTTGGCGACGGTTTGAAGTATCTAGATCCGAGTGACCTCAAGGGCAAGTTGATTGCCATCGAGGGAACAGACGGAGTCGGCCGATCGACTCACATTGAGATGTTGCAGGAGTGGCTGGAGATCCAGGGGTACGGAGTAATGACGACGGGGTGGACCCGCTCCAACCTCATGTCCAAGACCATCGAAATGGCGAAGGCCGGCAATATCCTCGATCGTTGGTCGCTTAGTCTGCTCTATGCGACGGATTTCGCCGATCGTCTTGAATATCAGATCATCCCGGCTCTCCGATCAGGATTCGTCGTGTTGGCGGATCGCTATATCTATACGGCATTCGCGCGCGACTTTGTGCGGAGCGCCGACCGCCAATGGATCCGTGACGTGTTTGGATTTGCGCTGATTCCCGACCTGGTCTGTTACCTCCGTATTGATGTTGAAACTCTGGCGCTTCGAGTCATCGAGACCACCGGAATGAACTACTGGGAATCCGGCATGGATCTCCGGCTCGGAGCCGATCTCTACGATAGCTTCAAGAAATACCAATCGCTGCTGATTGAAGAATTCGACAAGATGGCAATCGAATTTCGCTTCAATGTCGTCGATGCGAGAAAGTCTCCCGAAGAGATCCAGGACGAGCTGCGAGGACATATTCTCCCGGTGCTACAGAACCATAAGCCTACGATCGACACCCAAACGGCCGCCTCTTAAGACTCCCCACCCAGTTTCTTGGCATGGGCTCGCTTCCCCAACGCCCGTAGATGCACCGGCTGTAGCCACCAACATAGCCGCCCCTGGCCCGGTTTGAAGCCGTCTGTTAGCTCAATACGAGCAGCACCAGCCTTCTTGAGCGGAAAGTTGGGAAGGGCTTTTCCACAGAGCAACAGGCTCACAACTTCACCAAGCTGAGGCTCATGTCCCACACAGATCACTACGGCATTGGACGGAAGTGCGTGCAGAACAGTCACAAGCTGCTCAGGCTTCGCTCCGACCGCCAACTCTTCCCTTGTCTCGACCTTCAGACTCGGACCGATGACCGCGCGTAGCAGCCTCGCTGTATCGTAAGCCCGCACGAAGGGGCTCGTAAACAGATGGGTCGGCTGACAGTCAAGTGCGGCTAACCCTTCGGCAACCTGCCGAGCACGTCTTTTCCCCTTCTCCGTGAGAGGGCGATTCTCCTCCGCCCCTTCCCATTCATCGGGCTCAACAGCAATCCCGTGGCGAACCAGAATACAGTCCATAACAACCGCTCCTCATAATATTGGGGCACGAGCCTACCATAGGGAGCCTGTGCAATTAACACAAGTTTTACATGGGGGTGACAATTTGGGAACGGTGACTCGATACCCTCACACTGAGACAGAAGGGGAAGAAGCAACGCAATCACATCAAGAGGGACTTCTCGGCTGGTCTCCGCCATGGTCTCTTCTGTCAGATATGGGGGTTTACACTGGATTATGCCGTGGTTAGCGATCGAATCGATTCGGTTCCTTGATATCGAGACTGTTCGGTGGCGGCTCTCTCGACTCGATCTTCAGGAGGTTTGGATCTGGGGCATGAAAGGTGTGCTCAGCCTCGTAATTCTGACACTCCTGATCGCCCTCACCGGTGGTGCGCTGAAAACGTTTTGGGATATCCGCTTGCTCGTCGATCATTCAGCCGAAGTCGTGTTGCGACAGATCATCGTCAATACGCTCATCTTGCTGGCCATTGTCGAAGTATTCAAGACAACGGTGACATATTTCCGAGAAGGTCGTGTCAAGGTGACGTTCATAGTTGATACGATCTTGGTCGTCATGCTGACGGAAGTCATTTCCCAATGGTTCAAAGGAGGCGACTGGCAAGCACTGACGGTACTCTGCGGAATTTTGCTGGTTTTAGGAATCGTTCGGGTTATGGCCGTTCGGTGGAGTCCGACCTTGAGGGCGGGGATAAATTAACAATCGCAGTGAGGCATGTGACCAAGGAGGAATACAATGACTCAACAGGCTTCGGCTCAATTGTTGGCCATCGTTCAAGAGCGGCGACAGATCAAGCTTGAGGAACTTCCGGCGTATCTTCCAGAATTTACCTGGAATCAAGTGTTTTCGCTGGTGGATGAACTCAGCCGGCAGAAACTCATTTTTCTGCGGCGACGAGGATTCGAATACGAGTTGCGAGCCTCTTCGTTGCCCGTATAGCAGCCGGCTCGAACTAATTCTTTTTCGTGACCAATGTTGGACGGCGAGAGCTGAGCTGCTCAATACGTTCAGCCACATCCCGGTACGCCGCATCCTCCCGCCTGATCCAGCGATAGGCCTCCAGCGTTTCCGCAACCCGGCCCAAAGATTCCAGCGTGCGGCCTAGGACGTAGAGAATCTGAACGGTTTCCTTGGACGACGCCGGTGTGGCCTTGAGAGCTCTCTGAAACGCCGTGACAGCCTTCTCATAGTGACCCGACAGTTTATAGCAGAGCCCCATCTGGGCATAGGCTTTCACAGCCAAGGATTGATCAACTGCAGCCATTTCTAACTGGTCGATTGCGGCCTTGTGCAATCCGGCATTTTTCAGTGCGAGCCCCCGCTCATAGCGTTCCACAGGACTCACTTCAGGATCGGCCAAGTCCTTGATCGGATCCGACATGATTCTATTGCCCCCTAACAACAACCGATGGCACCCGTCAATCAAAGCAGAAATTATTCAGTTTAGACAGAAAGAAAAGAAAAGCCACCTAGAGCTGATGGAATACGACCTTGCGATCCGTCAATACGTTGTGCCCTGTTACGGTCTTAACCGCGGTGCGTCGGTTAGACAAAGCGGAGTAATTCCTTAATGGTCCACTCACCACAGTCGGACCACCAGGGTAGACGTCCAACACTTGGCCGGTTATCCGCCAGCGACTCGTATTCGATAGCGAATACAGTCGGCGATTCGATTGCAGAGAGCGGTTTCAGATGATAGTCGACGACGATCGACCCGTCACGTCACGTGAGCACTCGCTCCAACTGCTCCACAATCCGTTCCGCCGCCTTTCCATCCCACAGTGGAGGAATGGCCCCTTTCTTCCACTGACCGGCTATCACGCGTGCGAGCGCGGGAGGAAGCTTATTGGGATCAGTCCCGATCAGTTCGTTTGTGCCGATCGTGATAGTCTCCGGTCGCTCGGTGTTATCACGAAGAGTCAGGCACGGCACTCCGAGAACCGTCGTCTCCTCAGTAATACCTCCGGAATCAGTAATGACCCCTTTGGCATGTTTAACGAGATAATTGAATTCCAGGTAGCCCAGCGGATCGACATAATGAAGTTGCGGTGTTGCACTGTCGAGTTCCTTGAGATTCTTCGCGGTCCGTGGATGCACGGGGAATACCACGGGCAGCCCTTTGGTGCCTTCGGCGATGGCACGGAGCAAAGACAAAAGTTGCTGTTCTCCATCGACGTTCGCAGGACGATGGAGAGTAACAACAAAAAACTGTCTCGGTTCGAGCTTAAGCGACTGCCAACAAGCCGGAGGTCGCAAGTGCGGCACGTTCTTGAGCAACGTGTCGATCATCGTATTGCCGACAAAAAATATTTGGTCCTCGGTGACACCGGCACGGCGTAAATTGTCGTTGGCCGTTTCGCTCGTCGTAAAAAACCAATTGGTGATGGAGTCGGTCACCACCCGGTTGATTTCCTCCGGCATCGTCCAATCGCCGGACCGAATGCCGCCTTCCACGTGAGCCACCGGCACCCCGAGCTTTCGCGCCGCGATGGAGCAGGCCATGGTGGATGTCACGTCACCGACGACAAGACACAGATCACTCTTTTCCTTCAACAAGACTTTTTCATACCCGACCACAATGGCGGCAGTTTGCTCAGCCTGAGTGCCCGACCCCACCTCGAGATTAATGTCTGGATCAGGAATCCCTAATTCTTCAAAGAAACTGCCGGACATGGCGCGATCATAATGCTGGCCGGTATGAATCAATCGGTATCGGAGCTGCCCACCACGGCGCTCAACTGCTTTGAGCGCGTCGATAATTGGCGCAATTTTCATGAAATTTGGCCGTGCTCCGGCGATGATATCGATACGCTTCACTCAACACCTCACGTTGCAGACCGATACAACTAGGCAGTCTGCCCATTGTAGCCTACTTGCAGTCTCGTTCAATGATTTAAGCTTCTGACGAGGATAATGGACAGCAGGAGGACATCAACCATCCACACAAATTCCCGCTGGAATGAGCCGACCTGGCGAGATATCTAGAAATGCACTTCCCGGATCGTCTGACGATTGGCTTGAAACCACTGGACCGTCTTCTTCAAACCGTCACGCAAGCCATGTCGGGCCTGAAATCCGAAGAGCTGCTTGGCTCGGCTTACGTCAAGGCATCGGCGAGGCTGGCCGTTTGGCTTGGTGGTGTCCCACTGAATCTGACCGGCGAACCCGACCTCGGCTGTAATCATTGCAGCAAGATCGCGAATGGTCACCTCATGTCCGGTTCCCAAGTTGACCGGGAGATTACCTTCGTACTCTTCCGCCGCCAGAAGAATCCCCTCGGCCGCATCCTCGACATACAAAAACTCTCTGCTTGGCGACCCATCGCCCCAAAGAGTCATTGAAGCCTGTCCCGCTTCCTTTGCAGCCACACATTTCCGTATGAGCGCCGGGATCACGTGTGAGGTCTCCAGATCGAAGTTGTCGCGCGGCCCGTACAGATTCACTGGAAAGAGCACGATTGAATTAAAGCCGTATTGCTGGCGATAGGCCTGCGACTGAACCAACATCATCTTCTTCGCCAGTCCGTATGGGGCATTGGTTTCCTCTGGGTACCCGTTCCAGATGTCGTCTTCCTTGAACGGAATTGGAGCGAATTTGGGATACGCACAGATAGTTCCAAGCGCCACAAACTTCTTCACTCCCCGTTGGCGGCCCACCTCGATCAGTTGCGTCCCCATCATCAGATTATCGTAGAAGAACCGTCCCGGATTCGCGTGATTAGCCCCGATGCCGCCGACGCGAGCCGCTAGATGGATCACAATATCGGGGATCGCATCGCGATACAGTTGTTGGACGGCATCCATCTGAACCAGATCGTAGTCCTGGCTTCGCGGCACGACGATCTGTTGACAGCCCTTCGCTCTCAATTGCTCGACAACGAACGAGCCAAGAAACCCGGCACCGCCGGTCACCACAACTCGCTTGTCCTTCCAAAATGACGTCATGTCTCATCTACCCCACTCGCTAGGTTCGCTTCCTGGTCCCTTCTAATTTTTCCTTTTCCGCTGCGAAATCCGCATCAACCATCATGGTGATCAGTTCTTCAAACCGTACTTTCGGTTGCCAACCGAGTTGTTTCTTGGCCTTACCGGCATCTCCGATCAACAGATCGACCTCGGTCGGACGGTAGTACTTGGCATCGATCTTCACGTGTTTCTTCCAGTCCAATTGCAGCCGGTCGAACGCCAGCTCCAACATTTCCTTGACGGTATGGGTTTCACCGGTCGCGATGACGTAATCCTCCGGCATCGGGGCTTGCAACATCATCCACATAGCTTCGACATAGTCGCCGGCAAATCCCCAGTCCCGCTTGGCATCGAGGTTGCCCAGAAACAACTCGTGTTGGATGCCGAGCTTGATCCGGGCCGCCGCTTTCGTGATTTTCCTCGTGACGAAGGTTTCCCCTCGCCGAGGGGATTCATGGTTGAACAGAATGCCGTTGCAGGCAAAAATATTGTACGCCTCCCGATAGTTGACGGTAATCCAGTACGAATACACCTTGGCGGCCCCATACGGACTTCTTGGATAGAACGGGGTCGTCTCCTTCTGCGGGACCTCCTGTACCTTGCCGAACATTTCGCTGGACGACGCCTGATAAAACTTGGGCTTGAGCCCCGATTCGCGGATGGCCTCCAGCAGACGGATCGTCCCCAATCCGGTGATTTCTCCCGTATATTCAGGAATATCGAAGCTGACCCGCACATGGCTCTGGGCGCCCAGATTATAGATTTCATCGGGCAGGACGGTCCGCAAGATCCGATTGAGGGAACTCGCGTCATTCAGATCGCCGTAGACCAAGTGGAGGCGCCGATGAGGGACATGCGGATCTTCATAAATTGGATCGATACGACCCGTGTTGAATGAGCTGGACCGGCGGATGATGCCGTAGACTTCGTACCCCTTCCCAAGGAGCAGTTCCGACAAGTACGACCCATCTTGGCCCGTAATCCCGGTAATCAAGGCTTTCTTCATGCGTCGATCCTCCCTTGAGCGAGGAGCGGATTATTGCGTGCTTCGGTCTATTTGTCTACCCATGACATCAAAAGAGGTTGGCAAAAGATTCTTGCGACCACTGATAGGAGCCATGTACGATGGGGGCAGATCGTACCAAAGGCACTATCATGGCAGCCATTCCTCCACAACGTGTGCGCCGGATCGGCCTATTCCTCTGTCTGGTCGCGGGCGGGCTCCTGATCGCTCACTCCATCAACGCCTTTGTTGCCGAAGCATTGTATGTGATCCCTACGCATCCGGTTGGATCCGGCGGCGATCGATCGACTGGCCCCTCGCTGCTCGCATCCTATTCCCCAACCCAGGCAATGGAGGATGTGCGTTCCAGCGGCCTCTTCGTCCTCCCTGCTGCACCTCAAGGTGGGCTCACAAATTCTGATGGGCGAAACCCCTCCGGCACCCCGGTTCGCGCGTCGCTCGGTTTGGCGGCCAGGATTCGCTTGAACGGTGTCGTGTTCGGCGATCAGCGTGGCGTGTTTGCGATCGTCGAGGAGCTGTCCTCTAAACAACAGATGTTGTATCACGTCCATGACCAAGTGCTCGATCTTGGAGTAGTGAGTGAGATTCGGCGGAACGGCATCCTGGTTCGACAAGGCAACCTGGAGGAATTATTGGAGCTGGCGCTGTTGGATAACCCAGCGATTTCAGGCGGTTCCACCGGTACCGTGCCGTCCGCCATCCAGACACCGGCAGCCGGCGTTCCTCTGCGAAAAGTTGTCGACCGCCGCGAGGTGGAGCAGGCCATGAGCGACCTGCCGAAACTCTTGTCTCAAGCCAGAGCTGCACCGCATATGGTGAATGGCACCGTCAACGGGTTTCGCCTGGACTACATCGCCCCGACCAGTTTCTACGAAAAAATCGGGATCCAGGCGGGGGATGTGCTGCAGCGCGTCAACGGGGTCGATATTCGCGATCCCGGCACCATGTTGAATTTACTGCAACAACTGAAGAACGAACAGATCGTCAAGCTCGACGTGCTCCGGAACAATCAGCGCTCCACGATCACGTACGAGCTTCGCTGAAACGCGAGCCAGCACGACGCTTCCCCTTCGTATCCCTGTCAACTCGCACTCCTCAATGCTTTACATAGTACGGCAAGGAATGCGAGCTGTCCTTGCCAGGCCGTCGGAAGGGAGAGTATCTTTACGACCCAGATGTTGGAAACACGACCGATGATGATGTTCGTCTCCATTCACGAGAGGTCAGGGTAAAGTGTCCGAACGGCTCGACAACGATCAGTCCAATTCCCATGTCCGGCGCCCTCTGTTGGGAAGCATTCTCGGGGAAAAGTTTAAGCTCACGGACTCCAAACTTGAGGAGGCCTTGGCTTACCAGCAGGAGAAAGGGGGTCTGCTGGGAGAGGCCCTGATGCATTTGCGCGCACTGAGGGAAGAGCAATTGCTGGAGGCGCTCGCCC
>JBKKBQ010000107.1:0-3312 GCA_046714015.1 Nitrospira sp. | reverse complement strand
GGCGGACGTGATCTGCGAATCATCGGCCTCGACAATACGGACGCGATTCGCAGTCAAATACTGATGGGCGATTTGAAAGGACGAGGCATCCGAGACAGCCTGGATCATTTGAGGATCGAGCAAACCGAGTCGTTCAGCGCTGCAGGGAATTTTCTTTTGCATTTACGTGCGAAGATCTCTTGCACCGCCACTGTGCATGGTGGCCTCAGTGTGACGAGCACCTTGAATCCTGTCAAGCAATGAACGGTATCGTGTTGCCCTGCGTTATCTGACAGTCTGGAGCGTAAGACTCCGAGATGGTCTTACCGGCAGGGTTTGGCCGAACTGGACTTGCCCATGGGTGTCAGCCAAATATAGTCCGCGATGGGTTCCTCCATGAGAGCCCGGACATCGGCTGTTTTACTGGGCTCAAACGACGTCATGTAAATCGTGGTCTGTTTGACTTCTCCTCCCAGGCGCCTGGCGACTCGCTTCGGCACGGGTAGGTTATATTGAATATGGCCCCCTCCCGTGTAACTCACGATCATCCGACGGGAGCCGCCGTCCTCGCGGCGAAATTCTTCTTGCCTGATGACCAGCGTTCTCGCCATGCCCTCATCCCGAACCATCGATGCCTCATACATCGTCCGGTAGTGCTCTTCGCTACCTCCGTGGCACCTTCTCAACTGATCGACAATCCTCTCACGGTACGCTGGGTCGTCGACGATATTCTCCTGTAGGATTCCCCACGCCGCCCATTCAGGCTCTTGCCTGGCCTGGTCGAGTCCCAGTTTGACGACACGACGAATGAGAGGTCTGGGTGGATTCATCGCCCGGACGGATAAGTGCCGGTCTCGAGCAAACGTCACTAATGGTGCATAGTCTTCAAAGGCTCCACCCCAATTTTGTTTCCAGCGCACCTGTTCCTAAAACTCGCTCGTGACCGACTGAGTGGTCGCGACGTAGCTGTCGAGTGCCGGTTGGCCGTCCCAGCCGAACATCTCCATTCCAATGGTGGGCTCAATGCCATCGGCCACCAATTGATCCAGCACTTTCAGTGCTGCTTGAATATGGTACGGATTGTGATGTTCCTCCCCCAGATAGACAATGTCGTGTTGTTCTAGGGTCGTGATCAACTCTGAAAACGGGAGTACACGCCCGGTGTGAGTGTCAAGAATTTGCCAGGGTTGCCATCCCTCATCGGCGACGGAGCGGAGGGTGCCATCGTGCTCAGCCGCACAGCCGATCGGGAATGCCAGCAGACCGACGAGCGCGGCCAGCAGGACGGTTGATCTCCAACCAAGAAAATCGGCAGACAGGAATCGCGGTCTCATGAACCACTCCTACCATACCGAATGAGCGTGAACAAGCGGACTTGACGCTGAAGTTTGAAGGTTACTATGCTCCTACCCTTGAACTCCAATCGACACCCTCTCATACACACGGCAATTCAGGCTCCCATGAGTCCCGACCCACTTGCTGAGTTCCGCCATGCCGTGAGTGTTCGTACGCGTCAATTTCCTGGACAATGGGAGGCATCCAAGAAGTTGATTGAAGGTACCACCTTCCCCTCCACCATCGCTCGACTGTATGAGGCCGTTCAGAGCAGGGGCCTTCCGGCTTCAGTGAAAGAAAGGTTGTTGCGCCTCTTCGAACGGCCTGTGCCACGGCGCGTCCAGGATCTCGACGGAAAATGCCTCAAGTCCGTCACGGGCTTCCCTCCAGCCAAAGCTGTACGCGCGCTTGCCGTCTTTTTTGAGTTGGTGCCTGTCGCCGCCTCGAAGTGGCTCGTGGCTCACCTGTCGAGTGAGGAGGTGGAAGAAGCCGTGCGGCATCTGGACAATCCTTTTGACCTTCTTCGTCGCACTGAGGTGGCGTCGGTCGTGGACATAGGGGCTGGCGATCTCTCGTTCGCTGAGGAGTTAGTCGACCTGTATGGCTCTGAGTTCAAGCAACAACACCGACCGTTCATCATCCACTGTCTGGACCGACTCGACCCCCGCTCTCAACTGGGCGGTCCGCTCCATGCGAGCCCGAACAGGCTGCAAATGTTGCAGCGGACAGAGGGACTGTCCTTCTCCTTCTTCGGCGATCAAGACATGTTTGAACTTGGAGATCTGGATAAGCAGGGGTTGCTGGCTCCACGATACACCATCGCCACCTGTTGGGCACCGGCCACACCGACCTTTGCCTACGAGCCGACCAGACTCTCCACCGCCTTCATTCGCAACGATCTGGAACGTACCAGAGGCGCATTTCACCAGACACGTTTTGAGAATGAACAAGCGCTCGAAGTCCGACATGCCGGCCGTGCCCTCCTCTTCCCACCCTGGAAGTTTGAGATCGTCGGCCCCCTTGCTCTCCTGAGTCTGCTCGCCCGTCGGGGACTCCTGTGTGTGCTGGGATCAGTGGATGCGCAAGTGTTCTGGGAACTCCTCGCGCAGTTACTGGAGGAGCCTCGCTATCGCCCGCCGGACCAACCCTTTACCTCCGTCAATCTGCCCACGATCTTCGGCGAGGTCTATCATGTCCTTGCCGGTCTGCCGATCGGCGAGTCCATTGACTTGGCTGACGTGGCAGCCCTTCGACATCACTATCTTCGGTCAGACTCTTCTCCCTTCATGGATGGCGTTGCCGGTCATTTCCGATATGTCCGCATCGGCAGAGGCGCCACCTTCCCTCGCACGCCAGCGAGCAGTACTGCCCGGAAGTTCGCGTCCATGACCGAAGAAGTTCCCCCGTGGCTCGTCACGCTGGTCCCTGCGTAAGTCTCTGGTCTAAGCCCTGTGGCGAGATGCCAGGGCGTAGGGGCGCAAAAAGCTTGAATAATTGACCGTCTCCAGCCCCTTTGTTAGACTTCGACGGTGTCTGATCACCAAGCCATTCTCCAGCAGTATTCCACGCCGTAACCCTCTATGAATCCAACAGAAACCATTCAAGCTATCCAGGAGAATATTGCGCGGGTGATCAAGGGCAAACCGCAGGTGATCGAAATGAGCCTGGTCGCGCTCTTGGCTCGCGGGCATCTCCTGCTCGAAGACGTGCCGGGAGTCGGAAAAACGACGCTTGCACATAGCCTTGCGCGATCGCTCGATTGCGCCTTCAAGCGCATTCAGTTCACGAGCGATCTGCTTCCGTCCGATATCGTGGGGGTCTCGATCTTCAATCGCCAGAAACAGGCCTTTGAATTTATGCCGGGTCCGATTTTCGCCAATATCGTGCTCGCGGATGAAATCAATCGAACGACGCCGAAAACACAAAGTAGTCTTTTGGAAGCGATGAGCGAAGCGCAAATTTCGTTCGACAACAAGACCTATCCCTTGAATCAACCCT
>JBKKBQ010000106.1:0-5332 GCA_046714015.1 Nitrospira sp. | reverse complement strand
CCTATTAAAGCGGTACGAGAGTTGGGTTCAGAACGTCGTGAGACAGTTCGGTCCCTATCTGTTGTGGGCGGAGGAGAGTTGAGAGGGGCTTTCACTAGTACGAGAGGACTGTGAAGGACGGACCTCTAGTGTGCCGGTTGTCGCGCCAGCGGCAGCGCCGGGTAGCTATGTCCGGTGGCGATAATCGCTGAAAGCATCTAAGCGAGAAGCGTGCCTCAAGATAAGCTCTCCCGGGGCGTATGCCCCCTAAAGACCACTCGTAGACCACGAGTTTGATAGGCTGGGTGTGGAAGGCGTGTGAGCGCTGTAGCTAACCAGTACTAATCGGTCGTGCGGTTTAACATCCTTTGCTCCTGATAGACATGGTCTCGCCGAAACGCACAGAGCGTTTCGGAGTGTTGAGGAAAAAGTTCTGAGTGCTGAGTATTTGACTCATAACGCACTGAGGACACACAGCACTTTGGACTATTCAATTAATGAGTGTTCCCGGTGGCCATACCGGAGGGGCCCCACCCGTTCCCATCCCGAACACGGAAGTTAAGCCCTCCAAGGCCGATGCTACTGCTGCCGCGAGGCAGTGGGAAAGTAGGACGCTGCCGGGTTACAAACAGAAAGCCTGCTGGTGAAAGCCAGCAGGCTTTCTTGCTTTTGGGGTCGGTGCAGTGTCCAGAAAAAAGTCAGTGGGTTTTATCCGCGATAGGCCTTTCCACGAGTATGGCTAATGGATAACTCCTTGTATAGTACCGAGTGATCCTCCGCTGGCGACGAGGGGCAGATTTAGCGTATATACGGGTCCGTGTTCGAGTGGGATGTCCAGAAAGCCATTACGAATTATGAGAAGCACGGGATCTCGTTTGAAGAAACCGCCACAATATTCGGTGATCCGGACGGCTTGGATGGCGAGGATAGCGATCATTCAAAATACGAACAGCGCCGCCAACGCCTCGCGCTGTCAATGGCAGGACGTATCCTCTTTGTCGTCTACACCATGAGGAGGACGGATAATGAAAAAAAGGAAACCATCCGTATCATCAGAGAACGGCAAGCGAGCCGCAAGGAGCGCAAAGCATAATCCGGACTCAGAGATTGATTTTTCAGACATCCCTGAGCTGTCGGATGAACAACTGAAGCGAGTGCGTCGGATCGGGCGACCCGCCACGGGGATGGCAAAACAATTGATTGCGATTCGCCTATCCCCGCGTCTCTTGGCGACTCTGAGACAGATGGCTGCGAAGCGGGGGAAGCCATACCAGACCTTGATTCATGAGTTGTTGGAGAAGGCTGCTTCGCGAGCAGCATAGCGACACTGCAGGGCCGGGGTTGTTCTCTCGTATCTTCCGCCTTCTGCCCTGGCTCTCTCTGACGTGCACGGTTGGAGTCTTGCTGCTGATTCTCCGTCAAGTCCCTCCGCTGCAGATTCACGCTGATCCGCAGGCGGCCGACCGGGTTGCGGAGAAGATGGCACAACTGCAAACCGCCGTACAGGCGGGCCGAGCTCATACACTGGCTCTCAATGAAGCTGAATTGAATCAGTGGATGCGCGACAATCTGGCGATTGCCTCCGCCCATCAGACGCAACAGGCCGGCATCCCGGTGCCCGCCGGTCACGAGGCGAGCATAAGAGGTTCAATCGGCGCTCAAGGATGTCCGCATGAGTCTTTTAGGAAAACCAGCTCCGCGCCTATGTGCTCTTTGTGCTCTATGGGAAGGAGATTTCGTTGCAGCTCGACGGGACGATCGAAACACGCGACGGGTTTATCCGGTTGAAGCCGACTGCAGGCAAGCTGGGCTCTCTGCCGATTCCATCGGTGACACTCGATGGGGTAGTACAAAAACTGTTCGAGTCGCCGCAGAATCGGGACACGTTCCAGCTCCCGCCTCAGATTGCATCGATTCACATCGAGAACAGTGCCCTGATGATCGTGACCAAGTAGCAAAGGCGAAGCGTCTTTGGGCTCTTTGTTGTTGGCATCTGATAGCGCTGACTACTTCGATGAAGAAAGTCGAAGGGTTTTATCCGCCGGCGTCAATCACGATAAGGTGTTGAATAGCCGGCGGCTCACACGAAGTGTAATATGGACCTCAGCCTGCATATTGTGAAAACTGTCGCTTCAATCAATCAGGTTGACTGCTATTGGTATTTGGCAATGCCAAGCATATTTGTGATCAAAGCTATGAGTGCGACCACAACCCCGATGCCGATGACACCGTAGATGAGTAGTTTTATGTGATCCATGTGAGCCTCCTTGTAGATGGAGTTGACGAGGATTCATTTGTGTAAAGACAGGCAAGAGGCGAATGACCCCCCAGGTGACAGGAGTCACGAGAATGAGGAATGGCAACGCAGTCGAGGAGTTCATGTGGGCCTCCGGGCAGGTAGATACAAATATGATACGGCACGAAACGTCTGTTTCCCATGGTAGTCTGGGGTTGAAACGAGAGCGGAGTAGGGAAGCAGTGGCCTCATAAGCCGCGGGTTGCTGTTCACAAGAGACCTTCAGTGTAGAAGGCTGATAGTCTGAACCCGCTGGTCTTGAATATGTTGGTATTCTAAAAAACAGCGGTGAGCTGATAATGGCCCGTGCCATGGCTCTGTTCTGACCGGTTATTTTTTCTTGCCCATCGTTTCTTGGAGAAGTGATTTCCATTCGTCGCGGTTGACGGACGGCATCGTCGTAATCTGAATGTGTCCCATCGAAGCATTCAACACGGCTGCTTTCATGGCCGTCTTGTTGTCTGGAAAGTCCCAGATGGCGACGACGTCGTATTCGCCCAGGCAGTAGTAGGCCTGGACCAGCTTGCCGCCGAGCGTCCGGGCGTTCTTCTTGACCATCTCGGCGCGCTCGATCCCTTTGTCTTTCATGGTTTGAAGGCCATGTTGCGTGAACTTGATGAGGCTGACGTAGGTTGGCATGGCAGACCTCCTTAGTGGGCCGATATGGGCAGATTATTGGATCCAACAAATCTTAGGCTTCTTAATGTCTTTCCCTTCCCGCCTAGTCTGATCACAAAACGGGCACACTGAGGCGGTTCGATCGCCGCGCCTTTCAACGACCACCAAGGATTTTACTTCTCGTCTCGGATGGCTGCTTGTACTTTGGCCTTGAGCTCCGGAGTGACCTCTCGAATCCCGTGCTGTTTTGCGTGTTCCGCGGCATTCTTCAGCACTTCCTCTTCGGTGTTGCCCCGTACAACATGTTTGCATCCGGACGATGGATCAACCTTGACGCACTCAACGATTTTTCCCATGGTACCTCCTCCTTGTTGAGCCCCGTTATAGAAACGTGAAAGGTCTTGTAGTCAATATCAGTCGGCAACCTACCGCCAATCTACCCTGAGCAAAACTAGGGTAATCCCCATATGTGACAGGGCGACATGCCCGACGGAAATAACGCCAAGAAAGGGGACAGGTTGAACAAAATGACGCAAGGAGTTGATTACAGGTTAATTTCTTAGAGCCGCGGCCCTGCGCACGATGGCGTTCCATCGGCCCATGGTGCAAGTGTTTTTAGAGCCATGAGATGCATCAAAGTCCCGCCCGAACCTGTGCCTCATCGTTACTTCCGTAGGCGCGCCGCGATTCGCGATTCCGCTGACGCCCAGCCGGCATCGAACGGATGGCCATGGCCATCGATGTCGATGACCAGCGGTGCGTGATCTGACGGTACAGGCTTTCCCTTCCGCGCCTCGCGATCGATTTCGGCCCAGACCACGCGGTGTTGTAAGGAGGTTGTCACCAATAAGTGGTCGATGCGCATGCCGGAGTTTTTGTAGAAACTGCCGGCGCGGTAGTCCCACCACGTGTATCGCCCGGGTTCCGGGTGATGCAAACGGTAGGCATCGACGAATCCTGCACTCGACAGCCGCGCATACGCCTGCCGCTCGCGCTCCGACACGTGCGTGCCGCCAGAACAGGCCTGGGGGTCCCACACATCGATATCCTCAGGTGCCACATTGAAATCACCGCCGATGACGGCAGGTGTATTCGGAGTGACGGCCTGAGTGATCCAGCGAGTCAGTTTGTCGAACCAGACGAGTTTCGCTTCATAAAAGGGTGAATCTATCTGCCGGCCGTTCGGCGCGTACACACAGATAATGCGTACGCCGCCGCATTCGGCAGCGACCATCCGAGCCTCGGCCAAGGGTTCATCATCCCCGGTATCAGAGGTCCGCGCCGATCGTAACGGCTGCCAAAAATTTGTGATCACGCCGCCGATGCCGCATCGACTTGCGATCGCGACCCCGTTCCATCGACCCTCACCATGGTGCACCAGCTCATATCCCCGCTGCTGGAATGCTGCGACAGGCGCATCCGCGTCCGCCAGCTTCGTTTCCTGCATCAGCAGCACGTCCGGCTTGGCCCGATCCAGCCACCACAAGACCTTTTCCAGGCGAGCCTTCAGCGAGTTCACATTCCAGGTGGCGATCCGCATGTCTCAAGATTATCCCATCTCGGCCGGGTCATGGGAGAGAAAAACGAGGACATTTCCCCCGCGCCATCTGGTGTGAGTCTTTCTGCTCCTGATATGCTGATCCCATGACTCGATCTCTCCGTGGGCAGTCCGTCATCGTAGTTGGAGCCGGTCTAGCAGGTTTGACCGCCGCAGTGGAGTTGCAGCGACGAGGCGCGGCTGTGACGGTGCTGGAAGGTCAGGACCGAGTCGGCGGGAGGGTCTTGACGATCAGGGATGGATTCATCGGGCGACAGCATGCCGAAGCGGGCGCCGATTTCATTGACGAAGAACACGAAGAGATGTGCCGGTTGATTCGCCGCCTCAAGTTGAAGCTGGTTCCGGTCCTACGTTCCGGATTTTCTTTCGCGCTGTCGTCCAACCACACGGTGCGGACTGTTTCTGGCGACAGGATCTGGAAACGGTTGACGCATCATCTGGCCCCTCTGATTCAGGCCTATCGGCTGAGCGAGCAGCGATGGGATGGGGCGGTTGCCAGGGCGTTGAGCGCGCTGTCCGTGGCGGACTGGATGAAAGAGGCATCATTGCCGGGCGAGTTGCGCCACATGCTGGTCGGCTTACGGGGATTCTTCCTGGCTGATCCAGCTGACTTATCGCTGCTCAGTTTGGTCGACCAAATAGCCTCCGGCAGTCCAGGAAAGGGAGGCATGTACCGGGTCGCAGGTGGAAACGATCAGTTGCCAAACACGCTTGCTACCATCCTCCGTGACCGCTTGCTGCTCCGGCATGAAGCGCTTGCCGTATCCCAATCCAAGACCACCGTTCGTGTACGTATCCGTAACGGAAATAATGAATCGTGGCTTCGATCCGATTATCTCATTCTCGCGCTCCCGGCCACAAAAGTGCGGACGCTCGAGATC